>QMVI01000001.1 GCA_003661015.1 Methanosarcinales archaeon
AATTTCCTTTTCAGGTGTCTCTTCAATCGGTATCTCAGTGAGGTTGTATCTCATACATATGTACTCCCATGTGGGGTGGGTACTCACAAACACCCTATTTGAGACGTTTTCGAGGGTCTCTCTGTACTCCATGTCAAGTTGCTGAAGTTGGAGAAGATAGTCCTGTGTTCTTTTTTCATAGTATCCCTTCCCTTCTGGGTCTATGTCTGATAGGGTGTCTTTCAATCTCACAACAAAATCCTCAGCAAATACAGGGTCAAGCCATACATGTGGATTTCGGCCGGGTTGATAATCCTTTGTGAAGGTCAGAACTCTGACTCCGGTCTCCTTAACGAAGTCATCTGCCCAAAATTCGAGTCCTGTTCCAGTCTCAACAAACAAATCAGCTCTCTCAAAAACCTTTATTTGCTGGGGGGTTGGTTCCCAAGTGTGAGGGTCTGCCCCTGGCGGGAGAAGAACAACAACATCCACTCTTTCCCCTCCCACTTGCTTTACCATGTCACCTATGGGATATATGGATACTATTACAGATACCGCCGTGGTATTCTCTCCAGTACCTTCTTGTTCAATACACCCCAACACACTCAATGTTATTGCAACCGCCATTGCAACCGCCAAGAGCCACTTCACAGCACTCCCCCCTCAATGTTCAGTTCTTCGAGTATTGCAAGCTCCAACGGTGTATTGAAGCTCAGAGTTGCATGCACACCTACGAGTCGCGCATCAACAAAAACTATCTCAAGCCCTTCAAGCACGTCAAGGATGCTCGCACCTCTCCCACTTCTTCCAGCCTTATTAACAGTTCTCTCAATTCCAGCGAGCACCCTCTCCCTTCTATACATCGCACACATCGGTTGGTGTGAAATCCACCAAGGTATGACCGCATCAGCCTCATTTGTGAGCCTCAACAGCTTATCTGCAAATCCTTTCGAGCAAAAGGGATGATCACATCCCACCACAAACACAACATCAGAAGAACATTCACGAAGACCAACCCTCAATCCCTCGACTGGGCCAATACCCTCAACCTCATCAACAACGATCTTCGGAAGCTCTTGAATCTCCTCAACCTTTGTTAGCTGTTCACGCGTTCCCACACTTACAACCACATTACAGCCCCTAAAATTTTTTAACATTCTTTTTATCAATGGCTCCCCTCTGAACGTTGCAAGTGCTTTATTTCCCCCAAATCTTTTACTCTCACCTCCCGCCATTATGAGCACATCGTACATCTATATCAACATTGAGCAAAACTCTATATCTAACTTACCAAAACTACAGAACATGGAATTCATCAGGAACCCAGAGGAACTCGATTACAACTCTCTCGGACTTGTCGCTGGTCTTGAGATTCATCAGCAATTAAAAACATCCCATAAACTATTTTGCAGATGTCCTCTTGTTCTGAATCCTGTCGAAGAATCTTCGTATGAGCTTCTCAGATATCTAAGGGCAGGCAAAGGCGAACTTGGTGAGACAGATGTTGCAGCTCTCGCAGAGGTAAAGAAAGCAAAGAAGCACATATACAAAGGGTATGATACCACCTGTCTCGTTGAGAATGACGAGGAACCTCCTTCTGTTCTCAACACCGAAGCTCTTGAATTAACGCTTCTGATAGCAAAGATGCTCCACTCAACCCCGGTTGACCAAGTACATACGATGAGGAAGACAGTTGTGGATGGCTCAAATACAACAGGGTTTCAGAGAACAGCTCTCGTTGCCATGGATGGATGGATCGAATCTTCAATGGGAAGGGTGGGGATAGAGACCATATGTCTTGAAGAGGAAGCGTGTCAGAAGGTTGAGGAGAGGGAAAGTGAGGTTGTATGGTCTCTTGACAGACTTGGGATACCTCTTGTTGAGATATGCACATCCCCAGATTTGAAAACGCCTGAACATGTGAAGGAGGTAGCCCTCAAGATAGGCATGCTACTCCGTTCCACTCGAAAGGTGAGGAGGGGAATAGGTACGATAAGGCAGGATGTGAATGTTTCTGTGAGGGACGGGGCAAGGGTTGAGATAAAGGGTGTTCAAGAACTTGGTCTGATAGACAGGGTGGTTGCTTATGAGGCAATGAGACAGCATAACCTCCTTGTTATCAGGAATATCCTCAGAAAAAGGAACGCAAATGTCAGAGATACCATATATGACATCACAGACGTGTTTTCATCCACGAAATCAAAGGTGTTGAAAAAAGCAGGAAAACCTATAGTTGCAATCGTTTTAGAAAAATTCGGTGGGCTTGTTGGATGCGAAATCCAGCCCAATAGGAGATTTGGTTCTGAACTTGCAGATTATGCGAGGTCGATGGGAGTGGGAGGAGTATTCCACACAGATGAACTTCCTTCCTATGGCATTACTGATGAGGAAATAGAGAGGTTGAGGAAGAGGGTGGATGCTGGTGAGGAAGACTGTATTGTTTTTGTGTGTGGCCCCCGTGCTTATCAGGCTATAGAAGCTGTGAGGGAGAGAGCAAAGCATGCAATTTTTGGCATACCAAATGAGACAAGAAGAGTATTACCCGATGGTTGCACATCATACATGAGGCCCCTTCCAGGTGCTGCCCGCATGTATCCAGAGACAGATGTCCCTCCCGTGGATGTGGATTTTGAGTGGTTTGAATCGCTTGAACTCCCTGAGACACTTGAGGAAAGGGTTGAGCATCTCACTTCGTATGGAATCTCCTCTGAGATGGCTCATCAGCTTGTGGATTCTGAGATGGATGATTTGTTTGAGGAGATAATCGAGGAGGTTGGAGGAGTCAGGGGCAGAGTCTCATCAACAGTGATTGCCAGAACCCTCACATCCACACTTTCTGAATTGAGAAGAGAGGATGTTGATGTGGCATACATCACCCATGAGCATCTGCGAGATGTGATTAAAGCTGTTGCAAACGGGATGATAGCAAAGGAAGGAATACCAGAGTTATTGAAAAAGGTTGCAGAAACGAGGGCATCGGTTGGCGAGCTTTTGAGTGAAGTGAGAAAAGAGGAAGTGGATGTTGAAGGGCTGATAAGGAAAGTCGTTGAAGAGAGAAAGGAGTTTGTACTTGATAGAGGCGAAATGGCACTTGGCCCTTTGATGGGAGTTGTGATGAAAGAGCTCAGGGGAAAGGTGGATGGGAAGGTTGTCAGTCAGATACTAAAAAAAGTGATTGAGGAGACTGTTGGACATGCCAGAAAGAAAAGGTGAACTCTCTGTTGTGTATGTGCCGAGTGCAGAAGAGCTGATAGACAAAGCATTTAGAAGAGGTGCGAGAGCAAGGAAAGGAAAGCCAAAGAGAACGAGGATTGAAAGAGCTAGGGCAGAAGAGTCTATGGTGATGACGGTAGGAAACATTCTCTCTGACAATCTGATGATGGTTGTGAGGAGTTTTCCCTCCATCGATACATTACCCCCCCTGTATAGAGAACTCATAGATGTGCTTGTTGGCGTGGTTGAACTGAAAAAAGCTCTTTCATCTGTCAATTGGGCATCAAAGAAAGTATCAGAATTAAAAAAATCAGCAATTCCGAGAATAAGATACTCAGAAGACCCTTCGAGGATTAGGAGAGAAGCGCTTGGAAGGATGGCATCCGTTGTCAAGAGCATCGACCCCGCTCTCAGGAAGTTGAGAGAAGCGAGAAGGCATATGAGGAACATTCCAGATGTGGGGGATTATCAGACGATTGTGGTTGCTGGCTATCCGAATGTTGGGAAGTCGAGCTTTGTGAGAGCTATTACAAAAGCAAAGCCCGAGATTGCTCCTTACCCCTTCACAACAAAAGGAATCGTGGTTGGGCACTTTGCTCATGAGGGTGTCAGATATCAAGTAATCGATACTCCGGGCCTTCTGGACAGACCTCTTTCTAAAAGGAACTGGATAGAGAGACAGGCTATTGCGGTGCTTGGGAATGTGGGGGATGTTGTGCTGTACATGGTTGACCCCACAGAGAGTTGCGGGTATTCTGTGAGCGAGCAACTGTCCTTACTGTCTGAGATAAGGGAGAGCTTCTCGAAACCAATTCTGGTTGTGGCTACCAAGAGAGATATCCCAGCACCATTGCCCCCAGAGTGTGAATTGGAACTCACAATAAAGGATGAGAAGAGTGTTGAGACTGTGAAAAGGGCGTTGATAGAAAAAATAAAATAAAGGGGGGAAAAATAAAAATAAAAATAAAAATAAAAATCAAATCATTGATATTTTCTGTAGAGTTCTTCAATCCTTGAGAGGTTGTCTGCCTCTTCTGGGCTCTTATCGTCTCTCACCCTCACAAACCGCGGGAATCTGAGAGCATAACCCGAGGGGTAGTTTGGACTCTTCTGAATCTCCTCGTATGCGACCTCGAAAACAATCTTTGGCTCAAGCTTCACATATGTGCCTTTCTGCTCGATGATGAGTTCAGACAGGATGTTTGTGAGCTCTTTCAGTTCATCTTCAGTTGGGCCAGTTGCAACCTTACCAACCTCCAAAAGCTCTCCAGTGTTCTCATCTATGCATGCAAGATAGAATGATGATAGTAGATGAGCATGCTTCCCTTTTCCCCAGTCAGCTCCCACCACCACGAGGTCGAGGGTCTCCATAATCGGCTTATGTTTTAACCAGTGTTTTCCCCTTCTTCCAGGTATGTAGGGCGAGGATAGGTTTTTCAACATTATCCCTTCATGTCCAGCGTCAAGAGCATCTCTGTATACCTTCTCAGCGACACTAACCTCACATGTTATCGTCTGAGTAGCCACAGATATTCTCTTTCCTCCCTTCACCATCCTCTCAAGCTTTGTCCTTCTCTCTTTTAGTGGTATGTCTATGAGAGATTCGCCATCTACATACAAGCAATCGAAGAGGAATATGTGGATAGGTATCTCCTCTTTCTTTTCCTCTATTCCATATTTTCTTCTCAGTCTTCTCAATATGTACTGAAACGCCTTTGGTTTTCCTGATTTATCGTATGCTACTGCTTCCCCATCCAGTATTGCTTTCTCCACCCCAACAGCCTCTTTTATCTCCTCGACCACATCCACCAATGGTCTTGTGAGGTCTTCAAACCTTCTCGAAAACACCTTTACCTTCCCATTTCCAACATGAATTTGGACTCTTGCTCCATCGTACTTCCATTCAACCGCACACCTTCCCATCTCCTTCATAGCTTCTTCCAGATTTGGTGATATCTGAGCCAGCATCATCTTTACAGGTCTGAAAAGTGTGATTCCTATCTTGTCAAGTTCTCCTTTCTTGCTCGCAATCGCAACCTCTCCGAAGTCTGTTATGAACATGTATGCTCTCTCAACTTCCTCTGGCGTTTTTCCAAATGCCTTGGCTATTGCATCCCTCATTATTCCCTCCCCAACCTTTATTCTCATCTCTCCCATCACGAGTCTGGCAAGATATCTTGCCTCTTTTGGGCTGGACGAAGAAAATAGATACTCAAGATATCTGACTTTTGTTGTTTGTGATCCTTTTCCAGAAGCCTCGGCAACCTTCTCAAGCGTTTTGTAAATTTCGACAATCGTCAGTCTCCCATCATCACCCAGAAATAGTGTCTGTTGAGTTCTTCTATGCATTGCAACCTCAGCAACCTTTCCTATATCTCCTGTCTCTCTGAGAAGCTCTTCAAGCTCTGTTTCATTCCTGCCAGAAGCTCTTGAGAGTGCGTTATAAAGAAGACTCTTTCCAACACCCAATTCTCTGTCCATCCATTCTGGGAATATTTTGCCCATTAAGAGGTATGGGCATATCCTCAATTCCTCCTCCTCAAGCTCTTTTAAGAAGTCTGCAACCATATCTGTTATTATAAGACTCGAATTCTCCTTTTCGATTTTCTCACATACCTCTGCAAACTCAAAAAATGTCTTCAGAGCTTCCACCCCTTGTTTTACCTTGTTTTATTTTATTTTCTCTTAATCTTCACGATATCCCCAAGGGTGAGCTCTCCACCTCTCTCTTCTTTCTTCCATTCAACATTGGAGACGTGTGTGATGAGCTTCACATCCAGCTCCCTCTCGAGCTTCTTTCTCACTTTATCTTCAGGTATAATTTCCCCCCTCTCTATCTTCTTTATCAGCGAAAGCTTCTCATTTATTATCTCAGCAAGCTTATCCTGAGTAAGCCCCTTTGCTTCTCTTGCACCTCTAATCACCTCTGCATAATCTTCTCTAATCTCTTCACCGGTATCGAGGATGTCTCTTTTCTTTGGATGTATTTTGATGAGGCGCCCCTTGTACTCGTATGTTGTACTCTCTTCCTTTATCTCCTTCATCTTTGTTCCGAGCTCTGCACATCTTCCACACACTTCAAGTTCTGCACCCTCAACAAGAATTCTGTATCCCTTTTCAATTTCCCTACCACAGATCTCGCATGTCTTTGGCATTCAACCCAACTCTCGTCCATTTTACATCTTAGTGGTTTTAATTTTAATGTAATTCTTATATATATACCCACCACTTTATACTTGATGAAACTTGAGAGGATAAATGTCCTGAGATTAAAGGATGGAAAGCTTGTTAGAGAAGTAGTTGAGACCGCGCCTTATGAGTTTGCAATAAGTACGATGGCTAAATATAAGATGGTAATTGCAGATGAAGATGCAGATTTCAGGAGGGGGGAGATTCGGAAACAGAGGGTGAGACCGATATATCTGAGAGAAGAGAGTGTTAGTGTTCCGTGTCCCCTCAATCACCATGCTCTTGTGTCCGTGCTCAAGATTGGGGAAGAGGGAGGACCACAGCCCGTTGAGAGTGAGAGGAAGAGAGAGTATGCAATCGTGATAACTCATAGAGATGAAAAGGTTCTCAGGGGAGATTTGCTGGCTGTATTAAACGTATTTCCTGTTGTTTTTGTTTTTACAAAGTACGCTCATAAACCAAAGAAGGTAGGGTTGGCAGATGTGGAGAAAGATACTCAGTAAGTTTGAGAGATACCCTGCCCAAGAAAGAGTTGTAAGGTTGATACTTGAAAGGGGTTTCCAAGTGAAGGATGGAAAGGTGATTTCTGGGGGCATAGAAATCCCCCATACCCACATAGCGAGAGAAGTTGGAGTGGACAGAAGGGTTGTTGATGCTGCCGCCCACCACATCTCACATGATGAGGAGTTAAAAGAAATCTTCAGTAGGTTATCATCTGTACTCTTTCTGAGAGACATTGCTCCACTTCTTGGATTGGGTGTTCTGATAATCACCCCCTCAGATGCTTCTGAAGTTGGGATTGTGAGGGATGTGACTGATGTTATTGCCAGATATGGGATAAGTGTGAGGCAAGTTGTGACAGATGACCCCTACTTTGTTGAATCCCCGAGGCTCACAGTGATAACAGAGAAGAAGATACCCGGAGAAGCGATAGAGGAGATTCTGAAATTGAAAACAGTAAGGGCTGTAAGTGTTTTATGAGATGGATAGCATGAACAAAATATCGCTTTGCTTTTATGCACATCAGCCAACAAGACTTAGGAGGTTCTATCCACTCGAAGGATACCTTTCTGAGCTTTCTCGCTCTCTTTACTTTGACATTGCTCAGGATTATTCGGTGTTTATGAGGATGAACTATGAAAAGGCTTTGAATCATATATTAGAGTGGTTGGAAAGGGATACCGTGGATTTATATGTATATGTAAGTGGGATATTCATAGAGCAATGTGCTTGGTCTCCCGAGCTGATGGAGCTGCTGAAGAGAATTATGAAAATCGCAGAACCTGTTTGCTCTCCGTACTATTACTCTCTCTCATGTTTTTATCCCCTCCTCACAGAGTTCTGTCATCAGGTAAAGCTCCATATTTCCAAGATTGAGGACATATTTGGAAAGACTTCGTCTGTTTTTATCAATCCTCATTTGACATACACACCCGAGCTCAACAGTGTGTTGAGAGATATGGGGGTGAATTATGTGATTGCAAGACACGATGAATTTACAGGAAAGCAAGATTCAACCCTCCCAAAATCAGTATCACCGAGGATGTATGAGGATAGGAACTGGTCTGGAGGAGTTCTTTGGATGGATCTCGCCTCCCCCGATATATACTCTCTTCCAGATGAGATTGAGAGGAGGGGAGTTGATATTGTGCCGATATGGGAGCTTGCTGAGGACTCAGGTGATAGGGGAGACAACCACACCTCTTCCATTTCACCATCAAACTCATCAAAAACATTAACCCAGCCCCCCCTCAAGAACCATGCTCAGAGTCTCTTTTATTATGAAGTCTCATCGTTATGCACCTATCCGATGTCCCCCCTCGAGAGAGACATATATGGGAGACTTCAGCAGTTTGATATACTACTTGAGATGGGCTCCCCACCCCCCACCTCAGTGATATACACATTGAATGCACTTTCTATTTTATCTGACTTCAAAAGAAGGATGTGGAGGTGAAGAGTTGGCTGATTCGTTGTGTATGTACTTTCAACTCCACCAACCTTGGAGACTGAAATGGTTCTGGCCCGGAGACCCCTATGACAACAGAGAACGTTATTTTGATTATCCTCTAACACGTTCGATATTTGAGAAGGTTGCATCAAGATGTTATTTCCCAGCCACTCAACTCCTTCTCGATATGGTAAGAGAACACGATTTCAAATTCTCTCTTTCGATCACAGGTACCCTTATTGAACAGTGTGAGTTGTGGGAACCAAAACTGATAAAACTGTTTGAAGAACTCATTTCGACAGAGAAAGTTGAGCTGTTGGGCGAGACTTACTACCATTCACTGTCATCTCTGTTTGAAGACAGAGCAGAATTCAGGGATGAGATTGAGGAACATAGAAATGCACTCCTCAAATTAGGATATGAACCCACAGGGTTCAGAAATACCGAACTTATATACAACAACTCGATTGCCTCATTTGCCCGTGAGATGGGATACAGAAGTATTATGACCGAAGGAGTGGGATGGGTGCTCGGGAATCGCTCCCCCAACCATGTTTATAAGGCAAAAGGCTCAAACATCAGGGTGCTACCGAGAAACTACATGCTTTCTGATGATATAGGATACAGGTTCTCTGCAAAATGGTGGAGTGAGTATCCACTGACAGCAACGAAATGGGCTCAATGGGTTGCAGAGTGTGAGGGTGATGTGGTTTTTGTGTTTATCGACTATGAAACGTTTGGAGAACATCACCCACAACACACTGGCATCCTCGATTTCTTACGTCATCTTCCGACCGAGCTTGAAAGAGCTGGTGTGAGCTGTCTCACCCCGTCAGAGGTTGTTGAGGAGTATGCACCTGTGGGGGAAATCGATGTGCCTGAGTTCAGCACAATATCTTGGGCAGATAGTGAGAGGGATGTGAGTGCTTGGCTTGGCAATGAGATGCAGAGAATGTGTTTTGAGGAGGCAAAGCTACTCAGACCCTATGTGATTGAGAGTGTGCCAGAATTTGTCTGGATATGGAGAAGACTTCTGACCTCAGACCACCTCTATTATATGAGTACAAAGGCACTCTCGGATGGTGATGTCCATGCATACTTTAGCACCTATCCTTCTCCATTTGATGCAGCGCTGAACTACATGGCTTGTGTATGTGATTTAAAGGCAAAGGTATTTAGAGAAAAAGCAGCAGAGAAGCAGAGAAAAGCTGAGAGGATGAAATAAATGGATATGGATAGTAAAAATAAATAGACCAATATGAAAGAGGAGTTGGGGGAGAAATGGGAGGGGAGAGATGTTGCATTATGGCACAGAGGAAAAACACTTGCGTGGTTGAAAATTCTGACCTTTGATAGGATAGGGGTTGTGCATCGAATCAGTGATGTACTTGTGTCTCATGATGTGAACCAGAGATTCGGTTATTTCACAGCTTTTGACAAAAACGGTAAGTATGTGTCTCTTGTTGAATTGCCTCCGAACGTTGATGTTGTGGAGCTCGTGAATGAACTAAAGAAGGTTGATGATGTTTTGGATGTGGAGTATGAGGTCAGAGAGGGATTTTGCTTCCAGAATAATGAGTTCCCCCTCTATATTTTGGGTGAGAGGGCTGTAATCTTCAGGGCGGAAATGATATCAGAGCTGTTTGGGATGATATCTGCGAGCTTCCCACAGGCTGAGGGCTTCATGAATCTGTGTGGTATGAAAAGCGGTGTGAGAGTTGCACAGATTGTCGAGGGGATGATTGAAGTTGAGCCAAGCAAGAGATTGAAGCTTCTTGAAGAGATAGTTCCTTTTGTGGGCTGGGGAAGGTGTGAAGTGGTTTTTGAAAGCAATGGAAGTGAAGGAAAAGACAGAGAATCTTTTTCACTTGCAATAATCACACACGACTCATTCCTAACGAGTAGTATAGAGTCTCATCATCCAGTGTGTGTTTATCTGGGTGGCTTCTATACAGGGTATGTGAGTTATGTGTTGGGTAGAAGGGTATACGCTCGTGAGACAATGTGTATGGCAAAGGGAGACCCGTACTGTTAGCATGTGCTTAAGAGTGTTAGCAAATGAGGTAATTTGTGGTTGATTAAAATGGAGCTAAGACATCCGAATGCCATTATCGGAAACGAGAGCACACTTGTGGGGGTTGGTGAACGAGGGGAGATATTCTGTTTATTTGCTCCCAGAAAGGATTAGTCCCAGCATGTTCATGACCTTCTTTTCTGTGTGCATGATGGTACGCCACACTGGACCAACGACCCAGAATGGCGCACACATCAGAACTACGTCGGGGACAGTGCTGTGTTGAGAACAGAGCTCCATCGCAATAACATGAATCTTGAGTTTTTTGATTTTGTGCCCCCACATCTCCCCGTATTTGTGAGGAGGGTGAGAATAACCTCGGACACAGAGTTCTCTGGAAAGTTATTTTGTTATGTTGATTTGAATGTATGCGAGAGGACAGAGAAGAATGCAGCGTATTATTCAAAGCCAATGTTTGTTCAGTACTGGCACAAGCATTACATTGGTGTTCTACCCTCCCTCCCACCAGACGAATGGCAGGTTGGGAAGCTACTCCATCGCATGTGGTGGGTGGATGCCAGACAGGAGATTGAGGAAGGAAGACTTGGGAGATTGCTGGAGAATTTGGGGAATGTGAATGCAGGTTTGGGATGGAGATTGGAGTTATCTCCAAATGATGTTTTTGAGCTTTACCTCTATGTTGGATACGCAGAAAAGAGAGGGATAGTAGAGAGTACATTACAAGGAATCGAATTTAAACCATTGTTAAAGAGAACTTTGGATTACTGGAGAGGAATCATGTCCTGTCTATCTCCCCCCTCATCTGTTTCACACCTTCCCGTATCCGACCTTTCTCTTTCATACAAGAAGCTCTACAATCGCTCAATAATCACCCTGCATCTCTTGTTGGATTCAGGTGGAGGCTTCATAGCCTGCCCCGAATTTGACCATTACTATGAGGTTAGTGGTGGGTATGGTTATTGCTGGAACAGAGATGGTGTGGAGATGGCAAGAGCGTTGTGGAAGGCAGGGTTTGAACATCCGCTCATATCATTTCTAAGTTGGTGTAAGAGAACACAACTACTCAATGGTTCATGGTTTCAAAGATACTGGCTCGACGGTGAGCCAGCTCCTTCATGGGGGAATTTTGAACACTCAACACAGTTCGATGAAACCGCATCCACAGTCCATTTAATGGCGAAATATGCCCTCTCACTGCCAGAAGAGAGGAAAAAAAGTTTTATGAGGTCTTATGGGGGGTGCATAGAGAAAGCTTGCGATTATCTGATGGAAAAAACGTCTGACACCCTTCACGATCCCTGTATAGATTTGTGGGAGAGCAGTTATGGGGTGTTTACATATACAACTGCATCGATTATCGCAGCTCTACGAGATGCTGGCACCTTCATGGGTAGGGAGGATTGGGTTGAGAAGTCTGAGCGTCTGAGAGAGGGGATGGAAGAGCTTTGGCTTGGGGATTATTATGCGAAGGGAGTGGTGGATGAAGAGTTATGTGAAGAGGTAGATGCGAGCATACTCGGCACAATTACACCTTTTGAGATAATTGAGAGAGATAGAGCTTTGAAAGTTGTGGATAGCGTTGAGAGAAATCTGGGTGTTGAAACTGCGAGGGGGAGAGCAATCAAGAGATATGAGAGTGATGTGTATGTGGGGGGGAATCCATGGGTTGTAACAACGCTTTGGCTTGCAAAAGCCATGCTCAAATTGGGTTTGAGGGATAGAGCTATGGAGTACATGGAATGGGCTTCGAAGACAACCACATCCAGTGGTCTTCTTGCAGAGCAGGTGAATCTGAATGGAGAGCCAGTGTGGGCGATTCCACTTGGCTGGAGTTGTTCTGAGTTCATTGAGTGTTTTATTGAGGCGACACAACATGTTCGTGTTTGATTCTCCGGGACTGGACGAGAGAGAATGGCTCATTACGAATGGCATTGGGGGGTATGCTTCTTCCACACTTGTAGGTGCAAACACAAGAACGTATCATGGTCTGCTTATTGCCTCACTCCCTTATTTGAGGAGGTACATGGTTCTTAGTTCTCTTGATGAGGTTGTTGAGGGGCATGAACTTGCAACACACTTCTATGTCGGTGCAACCCATCCACAAGGCTACAAGTTGATAAAAAGAGTGGAAGTGATGCCAGAGAAGGTGAGATGGGTATATGCACTTAAAAAGAACTCGGATGAAAATGTTGTTAGGGAACTGAGTATGTTGCATGGTAGAAACTCGGTTGTTGTTGATTACTGGGTGCCGAGGAGTTCTGTGCAGGTGAAGCCTCTCGTAGGATTTAGGAGCATACATGCCACAATGGAAGACACAACATTCGAGCAGATACCACGAAAGCATTCCGTGTATGTAAAGTTTGGAGGATATGAACTGAGGTTGTGTGCGAGCAGAGGTGCATATCACCCAGAGGATTGCACATACTACAACTTCAGATATCCAAGAGAGGAGGAAAGAGAACTGAATAGTGTTGAGAATCTTTTTTGTCCCGGGACATTTGTTTTGGAGGATGTCGAATCATTCAGAATAACAGCCACCTTGGTGAATAGCAGTGCGTGCAATACACTCAATATCGACTCTCACCAACATGATTCGTAGTTCGTTGTCAGAATACCGCACACAACCATAATTGCAGGATACCACTGGTTTTCTGAGTGGGGAAGAGATGCGTTGATATCTCTGCCGGGATTGACTCTTGCTTAGGACAGGTTTGATACCGCCAAGCAAATCCTTTCACATCTCTCCTCCCACATCAAAAAAGGACTTGTTCCACTGTATTTTGATGAGAATGGAACCCCGCATTACAATTCAGTCGATACTTCTTTATGGTTTGTATATGCACTCGATAGGTACATAGACTATACGGGAGATGTGTCATTTGGGGTGGAGTTGGTACCTCGTCTTCTTGAAATCATCAGATGGTATGTAGATGGGACAGACCATGGCATAAAGGTGGGTGGGGATGGGCTTGTGTCGTGTGGAGCAAGATTGACATGGATGGATGGGGATGTTGATGGGATGCCAGTGACCCCAAGAAATGGAAAGCCATGCGAGGTTAATGCACTCTGGCACAATGCTCTTTGTGTGGTTTCAGCTCTGTGTGAGGAAGCAGGGAGGGATGTGTGGTTTGGGGAGTACATTGACAGAGTGAGGGAAAATTATTGGAAGTTTTGGAATGATGAGTTTGAATGTCTTTTTGATGTAATAGACCCACATGATGAGTCCCCAAGACCGAATCAGGTAATCGGGTTTTTGTTTGAATTGAAAAACAATCACAATCATAAGCTGAAAGGTAATCAGAAAAATATTATTCCACACCCAAAGAAAGTTGTTGAGTTCGTTCAGAGGAATCTTCTAACATCCAGAGGATTAAGAACGCTTGCTCCATGGTACAGAGGATATAAGGGGAGGTACGTAGGGGGATGGAATGATAGAAATCTTGCATACCATCAGGGAAGCGTATGGACATGGCTTCTCGGACCGTTTGTGAGGGGGTACACTGGGGTAAAATCCACAACACAATTGCCCAAGAAACTTCTCCTTGGCTTTCTCCCGCATCTTGAAGAGGCAGGGATAGGCACAGTTTCTGAACTTTTTGATGGAGACGAGCCCCACATCCCGAGGGGATGTATTTCACAGGCGTGGAGTGTTGCCGAGTTGTTGAGATGCTGTGTGGAGGATGTGTAGGGTGGAGCCCCTGAAAGCTGGAGAGCAAAATAAACAAAAAATACTTAACCAACCCAGTAGATATCTCAACGATGAAGGTGCTGGTCGTTGATGACGAGGCAAGCGTTCGAACATATTTGAAGACACTACTCGAGAGCGATGGGTATGAGGTTTTGACAGCCTCGTCTGTGGAGGATGCCATTAAGAAATTTGAGAAAGAGGAATTTGATGTTGTGATTCTTGATTTAGTTCTCAATAAGGAAGATGGTTATGAGTTGCTCAAGGTGATGAAGAGAAAAGACCCGAGCGTCCCTGTAATCGTCATAACAGGTTATGCTTCAATCGATAGTGCTGTTTCAACCCTCAAAGAAGGTGCATACGACTATATAACAAAGCCATTCAAGGCGGAAACGATACTGAACACCGTCAGAAAAGCTGTTGAATGGAGAGAGATGTTCCTCGAACTTGAACAGAGGAGAAAAGAGTTGTCGGAGTCAAAGAAAAGATATCAGACATTGTTTGATGAGATATCTGATGCTGTCCTCGTTTTTGATTCGGTTGGAAGGATTGTTGATGCAAACGTGTTTGCAACCCGTCTTTTCGGATATTCGAAGGAAGAACTTCTTGGTATGAACATATTTGATTTGTATGGAGAAGAGGGTTATGCAGAGGTCTCTCCTTCCATTATGAAAGGATTTTCAGCTTACTTTGAACTCGAACTGAAAAGAAAAGATGGCTCCACAATTGTGGGCGAGATGAGTGCGAGAGGACTCGAACTTGGTGGGGAGAGATACTATCAGGCAGTAATAAGGGATATAACACAGAGAAAGTCTCTTGAACAGACTCTCGAGAGGGAGAAAGAAGAGAGCAAAGAATATGCTGAGATTGTGAAGAGTTTTGTTAGTTCTGAACTCAAAAAAGCTGTTGAATGTGTTGAGAATGAACTTGCCCGTGAGCGTGTAGAGAGAGTAATATCGTTTGTAGAAAACACACATCTCTGGAGAAAGGAACATCCAGTAGTTGAGATGGAGTTGGATGAGGTGGTAGAGAGGGCGGTTCAACGTTTTAAGCGGTTCTATCCGAGGGCAAGTGTCTGGGTTGAGCAAAGTGGTCTTTCTGTTATGGCAAATCCTCTGTTTGAGGAGGTGATACTTCAGCTCCTTGAATATTCTGCTGAGAGAGGAGAAGGGGTTGTGCATGTTGATATAGCTGCAAAGAGCCTCAATGACGAGATAATACTTACAATGACGGACAACGCTCCAGCCCCACCAGAGGAGGAAAGGGAAAGATTACAGAAAAATCCGAGAGAACTCTCAGATTTCCATCTTTATCTGGCAAAGAAGTTGGGAGAGGACATTGTGGATATGAAGATTGAGGAGCTGGTTGAAGGAGAACCGAACAGAGGCACGAAAACAACACTCATATTGAAGAGAGAGTTGTGAGACTTGTGCTACTAAGCTCGTTTTCATGGCAGAGGCAGAACATCACCTTTATCATCTCTCCAAGTTCAACATCGGTTAAAAGGTCAATAGCTTCATCCCACATGGTCAGTCTCACTCGTGCATCTGGTCGGTTGGCATCCGATAGATAAATTGTACATCTCCTTCCTTGTGTTCCGTCCCTTCGTATGAAAACTCTCTCCTCATCGATTCCAGTAAGCACACCCTCAACACAGACCAGTCCATCCTCAAGTTTTGAGGGGGTGAGATACTTCACACTCTGTTCTATCTCTTTTTGTTCCACGCCCTTTTCACTCCTCTTTACACCACCAAACGCATGTAGTCTCATATTCCTCAACATCGCTCCCCTGACCTCAATTGTGTCCCCCTCCATGATTTCTACATCATCACCCCACAAAACGAGTAGTGCCAGCCTTTTTCCATCCCCCACAACCACCTCTCTGAACCTCTTTGAGTTTCTCACCATGGGTTTTGATATTTTGACAACCCTCACAAGCAAGTCAACCTTGGAACCATCATCGATTTCTTTTAATCTCTCGATGGACACCGGTTCAAACGAAGGTTCGAGAAAATGGTCAAGAGGAGTTATATTCCCATCCTTAGATATGTGTAGTTCTCCATCTCTCAACGAGCCAGTAAATGTGTAGCTCACCCCCTCTTTTATAACTCCCCGAGAAACGAGGTCTGAAACCTCGTCCCACAGAACAACTCTGAGCCTTGCCCCCTCATCTCCAACCATAAGGCTGGCAACCTTTCCCTGTGAGCCATCTTTTCGTGTGAATGTTCTAACTCTCCCAATCGATATCACACAAGCATCAACTGATACCCATCCCTTTTCGGGGAGTCCATCTATCGACGAGGAGCTGATTTTGAGGTCATGTGCAATCAACATCAGTGCAGTCTCCTCATCACACAGTCCCCCCAGTCTCTTGAATTTTTCTTCCATAAGAGCTGACAATTCGTCTTCGGATATAACCGCGAGAATCCTTTTTTTCAGATTCTCGGCGTCCATTGTTTTCATCTCCCCAGCAGTGTTCTAATCACATCTTTCACTTCATCTACCGATGGTATCATATTCAGTTTTCCCTGAGCAAGTGTTTCATTCCCGCCCCCTCCCCCTCCAAATCTCTTGGCAAGCTCTCTCATCAACATGGAAGCGTTTATTGTGTCTCTGGGAGAAGCAATTACAGTCTTTCCATCCTTTCCAATCTCACACGCAACCACCTTATTCTCATTTGCCAGTTTTGTCGCCATTTTTATCATCTCTTGCATATCCGCAGTATCTTCAATTCCCACATACAACTTCACACCCCCTACCTTTTCAATCTCGGGTGACTTGAGTTTTGATTTGAGCTCTGCTATCTCCTCCTTCAACCTCTTGACCTCCTTTCTCAACTCCTTCCATTCTTCAAAGAATCTGTTTGCAGTCTGCTCAAGCACATCTATCGGGACTGAAAACACTCTTGATGTCCTCTGAAGTATTGTATCTCTCCTCTGTATCTCGTTGATGGCAGCCATGCCAGCTGAAAATTCGAGTCTCTCAACTCCGTCTTGAATTCTTTCAGACCTTATCATTTTGATTGGACCAATCCTTCCAGTCTCCTCACAGTGTATCCCACCACATGCCTCGACATCATCTCCTACCTTTACAATCCTGATTTTCTCGCCCGGTGGAACCCCACCCTGGTATATCGAAAAGCCGAACATCTTCTCAGCTTCTGTTCTACCCATCCAGAAAATCTCGACTCCCCTGTCTTCCATCACGATTTCATTTGCCAGTTTTTCAATCTCAAGAAGCTCCTCTTCACTGATTCGTTTGTAGTGGGATATGTCGAGTCTTGCTCTATCTTCGAGTTTCTGGGCACCAGCCTGCCACACATGTTTTCCCAGCACCTGTTTGGCAGCCCAATTTACTATGTGGGTGGCGGTATGATGTCTTGAGAGTGCTATTCTTCTTTCTCGATTCACAACTCCTTTAACAACCGTTCCCTTTGGTGGAATTTCACCCGAGACAGTATGAACTATCACATTTTCATACATTTGAACATCCACAACCTCACATTTTCCTCCATCCCATCTCAAGGTTCCATGGTCTGCTGGCTGTCCACCCCCCTCTGGATAGAAAAGTGTATGCTCAAGCACGACGTACTTATCAAAGGAATCGAGAACTTCTGATTCAAATTCGTAGTCGTTTGGTCTTTCATAATATGTTCTTTTGGTTGAAGGGAGCCCTCTTATCCTATCGATATGTTCGAAGACCTTTATCTCCATCTTCTCCCTTGAGTGTCTCTCAGCAACCAGCGAATAGAAGTTTGCTGGAACCTCCACCACAACATCATATTCATTTGCAACCTCTGAAACAATTTCAGGAGGAATTCCGTGTGTATCATACATATCTATCAGCTTTTCAGTTCCGATTCTTGTGTCTTTCTTCAGCATCCTTCTCAGCATCCCTCTTCCCCTTTCTATCGTCTCCTTGTATTTCTCCTCCTCTCTATAAAGAACTTCAAGCACAATGTCCCTCATTTCAAGAAGTTCTGGGAAGTCTTTTAGCGAAAGGAGATGAAGGTCAACTATCTCATAGAGTGGGACAGAGATTCCGAGTTCTTTCATCATCCTGAGTGTTCTTCTTATCACAAGCCTTGCAAGGTATCCTTCTTTTACATTGGATGGTACGATTCCATCACCCAGCATGAATGCAAGACATCTTGTGTGGTCTGAGATTGCATTTGCAAGCTCTATTGGTCTCAGTATCTTTTCAAGCTCTTCAACATCTATCCCAATCTCGGATGCTATGTTTTTCCTCAATTTCGTGAGCTCAATTCGACCGCTGAGATCCATCGAGCCAGCGAGTCTCGCACTCATTGAGGTAATCTCCTCTGCTCTTTCGAGCTCGAGTCCAGCATATTCTGCAACCTTCTCAAGAACGTGTGGGAAAGTCGCTTCGTATATGGTTGAACAACCCTGAGAAGCCCATACCATTCTCTCAAGTCCGTAGCCAGTATCAACTATGTAGTTCTTCATCCTTCGGTATTTCTCCCCCTTTATCACAATATCCCCGTGCGGATGTACTTCAAGGTTCATGAACACGAGTGTGGCAATCTCAAGTCCACCGACAAGCACCTCAAGACAAGGACCTGCATTTCCACCTCCAGCCCATGGTTCTTCTTTGTATGTCACCTCCCCTTTTCGTATGCCGAGTGATTTCAGCAACTCATCACAGAGTGCAACAGTCTCTTCCTTCCAGTAAATCTCGTTTTCAGGATAGTTGAAGGCGTGATGTGCCATCATTTCAAATAGTGTGAGATGTCTTCCACTCATCCCCACCGAGTCCAGGTCATCCAGTCGTATACAGGGCTGGGAGATGGTCAATGGGTTGGCTGGGGGAGGAACAAGCCCAGAGGTTACGAATGGCTGAAAGTCTGCAATGGAAGCAATCGTCAGATATATATCATCTCTCCATCTCGCCACAACCGGATATCTTTCTATTCTCTTGTGATTCTTTTTCTCGAAAAATGAAAGATAGTATTCTCTCATTTCAGAGATTGTAAAAGGTTTTGAGAACATCGGATTATCTATAAACGAGTACGGGTCACATGGTGCATCTCCACATGTCTTTCTCTTCTCGTCTTGTGTCCAGAAAAACTTCCCGCACTTGGAACACTTCTTTCTCACGAAGTCGTGCTCTTTGAAATAGTTCAGGTCGTACTCGTCATCCATATTTCCAGACATGACAATACCTTAACAAACTTCAAGTAAATAAAAGGAGGGGCAAAATGCCACAGAGGGGATGGATAGATTTTTATGGCGTTTGCCCCTGATACAAAATTTCCAAAGCTTTATATATAAAGGTATCTCTGATTGAGTGTTTTGGCGTTTATGGCTTTGGCTTATTAACTTAAACAAAAAATTTACTTTCATGAAGTGGCTTTGCATAACTAATAAAGTGCATAGAGAATTGAGAAATCTGGCTGAAGAAAGTAATATATGTATGGAGGCGTTGGGCAACATTTTACTCATCTTGAGTTTATGCAATGAAGACACAGTTAAGCAAGCGATAAGATTCATAAAACAGTGGGATTTGGGAGGAGCATCGAGATTGGAAAATGAAAATAAGTTGTGATCACCAAACAACTTCGACCATCTCTGGTCTGAACCCCGGAATCACACCCGACTCCTCAAGGGGAGTTCTAATCCCTGCCAAGAACATCTTCAGTCCGAGATAGGCTATCATCGTTCCATTGTCTCCCAAATATTTTTTCGCGGGTCTGTAGTATGATACACCCCTATCCTCACACATAATCGAGAGCATTTCCGACAGTCTATCATTAGCACCAACTCCCCCCACCAGCATAACCTCGTCAAGGGAAGTATGGGCGAGGGCTCTCTCACTGACCTCGGTTAGCATTGCAAATGCCACCTCTTGGAGAGAGAAACAGACATCTTCGACTGGATTCTCCTTTACCGCTCTGAGTGCGGACGTCAGAAGTCCCGAGAATGCAAGATCCATTCCCTTCACTGTGTATGGCAGTTCTATGTATTTTGATGACTTCTTTGCCAGCTCTTCTATCTTCGGTCCGCCAGGATGCGAGAGTCCAATCTCTCTTGCAAACTTGTCAAGTGCGTTTCCAAGCCCCACGTCTATTGTCTCTCCAAATATTCTGTATCTCTTCTGTTTCAGAGCAAGTATCTGGGTGTTTGCCCCGCTTGCATACACAATCAGTGGATTCTCTGCTCCAGTCTCCCATTTTCCAATCTCGATGTGTGCAATACAGTGGTTAACACCCACCAGTGGTTTTTTCAGAAGGAGAGAAAGTGTGCGTGATGCAGTTGCAACCACTCTTAAACATGGACCAAGTCCTGGACCCTGTGAGAATGCTATTGCATCTATCTCCTCTGCACTCACCCTTTCAAAAACTCTCCTCAGCAAATCAGCTATGTGAGCAGAGTGGTGCTGTGCAGCTTCTCTTGGATGTATCCCTCCTCTTTCAGGGATGTATGGATGCGAAACCTCGCATATTTCCTCTGTTTCTCCATTTTCTTGTCTGACCACCCCCACACTCAGACTCCATGCTGTCCCTTCTATTCCAAGCACCACCACATCATCCAAGCTCTTCTAAGACTTCATAGAACTCTCTCCAGTCCAGTAAAGTCTCAACACAACCATCTTTGGTGAGGGGAATACCTAATGTGGGTATGCCATAAGAACCGCACAATTCAAGTCCCTCTCTTACTTCACGGTTGCATGCAACTCCAATCACTCCCTTTATGTCATATTTCTTTATCATCCTCTTTATCACACTTGAGCCAGGTGCGATAAATACCTTGTATCCTTCTCTCTCACACAATTTCTTTGCCCTGCCTATCTCACACCTTCCACACCCTATACATTCAACGCCTTCTGGCGTCAGTCTTCCTGGGCACTCCTTTGACCTCAAACACTGAGGGAAAAATACAGCTCTTTTGTTTTTTGGAACTGCTTTGAGTCTTGGGAGTGATACTCTATTCCTCAGTTCAATCCCTATTCTATCCACTGACAAGGAATCGATTGAGAACAGTCTGAGCGTTGGTCTAACCACCCCCTCAAGAACAGATATCCCAAAGAGCATGAGTCTTGGGAAGTAAACTTTTCCTCGCTTGAAGGACAGTGCGATTATGAGTGATATTAGAAAGGTGATTATGAAGAATATGACAAGTATTACGAGAATCACAAATGCAACATCCACAACCGTTCTCCCTATTGCTGCATACACAAGTTCGTTCATTTACACCCCTCCAAAAGAGTAAGTGACCTTATCCACTCCCCTTTAGCTTCCCGTGTCGTTCCCACAACGAGCTGAATCCCCTTTTCAGTCTCCTCAAGCATACCTCTTGCCTCGAGAATTTCTCCCTCAAAAACCTGCCCAGCATATGTATGCGTATAGGAGAGAACCCTATCAACCATGGGGTGCTCTATTTCAAAGACAGAGGGAGAATCGAACGCATATTTGGCGGACAGAACCATCCCTGTTATCGTCCTTTTTTCAACTTTCCGTCTGTACTTTGGAGGTTTGTACTCTCCTTCCCCCACATACAGGAGGTCGAAGTATGTGTCTTCCCACATTGCTCTGTTATACTTTCTCACTTCGTGTATAAGAAACTCTTGAAATCCTATTTCAGGCACTCTTTTTTTGTATATTTTCTGCCACACATCCTCTGGTATTGGTTTCAAATTTGGTCTGCTTTGATCGGTTGAAATAACTTCACTCAAAATTTCTCTTGCTCTCCACCACTCTTTCCCATATACGACCAAATCGATATCAGAATTCGCCTGCGATAGCGATGTGAGTCTCGAGCCAGTAATTCCCATGCTCTTTCTTCGCACACCCATATCTTCAAGCGTGTCAATGAGTCTACTAACCTTTTCATCCTCTTGACATACTCTTTCAAGTTCTTTTTCAGGTCTCAAATACTCTTGTATCTCGTCGTATGGAACAGCAAAAACATCGTATACCCAGCCGGGATGATGTAGTTTCATGTACTCGAAAGCCTCTCCAGTCCCTAACTTTCTGTATCTGATACCTCTCTTTTTGTTCATCCTCTCCCCTTTCTCATCCGGGACATACCTCAACATCGCCCTAACACCCTCTCCCCCACCGTAGTACTCTTGTGGGACATAATCTACAACAGAGAACACAAGCCCGTCTTTGGTAAACAGGAAGTCCCTTATCCTCTGCTTCATGTTCTCACTTCATCAGATTTACATAAGGTCCAACAATCATGAGAACGATAGAGCCGAATATTATGTATGCGAACATGAGTGCAAGAAATTCCACCATCCTCTCTACTCTCTCCCTACACACAAATCGTTCGAGCAGTGTTGCAACAGAGTCACGAAACACATGTCCACCATCGAGGGGGACAGCTGGAAGGCAGTTGAATAATCCAACGTTGAAGTTTATCCATCCCGTCCAGAACAATGCTGAAGTAATCCACATATAGAGTTTTCCCCCCATTATAGGTTCATACAATTCGTTGAGAAGTCCTGTGAATCCCGTGAAACCACCAAGACCGAGTCCGCCCAGTATCGGTAGCGTAATGAGGAGGAGCCATCCCCCCAATGTGTCAAGTTGATGGGGTATTGATTTTAAAAGAGAGAGGTAGGAGTCTGCAGGAAACTCCATAAGCAAAAGCCCGAGTTTTCTTGCAGCAACATCATCCTGCACATACACACCCATAAATCCTTTTCCATCTGCAGATGCGAGCTTGAACTCGAACATACCTCTATCAGTTATAACCTTCACTTTTTGTCCAGGTTTTGTACAGTTCATAAAATCTCTAAAATCTTCAACCCCTCTTATCTCTTTGTTGTCTATTTTCTTTATTATCATTCCACTCTTTATTCCCGCCTTTTGGGCAGGAGCTCCATCCACCACTCCCCTGACTTTCATGCCATTTACATGCTCCTCTCTCGCAACCACAACACTCTCCATATCATCTACTCTGATTCGAACATTCTCCCCTTCCTGAACGTTTTCGAGTAGAGAATACACATCACTCAAAGAATACACCTCGACTCCGTTCACCTCTTTTACTACACCGATGTTCACACCAGCCAAATCGGCGGGAGAACCCTCCTCAACCCCAACTATCACAACATTATGGTTGGTGGGCGATATTCCATGAAGCATCGCAAAGAAAAGTGTGAAGGTTATCAGGGCAATCACAAAGTTCGACATGACCCCTGCTGTTAGCACCCTCATTCTCTCTCTCCTCTTGGCAGAGAAGAGTTCATCCTCGTCAGGCTCAGCAAATCCACCTATCGGGACAAGAAGTAGAAGCAAACCCATCGACTTTACTTTGATACCCTCAACCTTACAGAGTACAGCGTGCGAAACCTCATGAACCACGAGCGTTATGAAAAGTGCAATAAGACCATAGCCGAGAGGTATGAATTCATTCACACCAGGTATGAGCAGTATGTTTCTTGGTTCATTCAGTGCTGTAGGTTGTGGATGGGTTGTGAAGAAGATTATGTCAAAAGAGATCAGAATGAGTGTCATACACAGCATTCCAATTATCATAAGTGGAATGCCAAACTCTGCATATAGTTTCCAGAATCTTCTGTGGATTGCAAGTTTTTCGAGCAAATGTTGCCCCCTCTCAGTTCTTATCATCAAAAGAGGGCCATGTGCTGTGATTCCATATCTCTCGAGAACCCCTCTTCTTGATAGCTCTTTGACGATTGTCCAGTATGATACAAACACAGCCAGCACATACCACCAAACGTTCATCACACCTACCTAAATGTATGTGTTATTAATATTTGGGAAATTTTTTATGGTATGGGTACGTGGTTGAAGTGAATGCTTTCGGTTGTATACACCACCGCTCCAAGAAAGAATGCACTTGAGCTGGCGAGGGCGTTGGTTGAGAGGAAGTTGGCTGGATGTGTGAATGTGAATGTGTATGATATTGATATATCCTCGGTATATTGGTGGGGCGATAAGGTAGAGGAGGATGAGAAGTCTGGTCTGTTGATAAAAACAACTCCCGAATTGGTTGAGGATGTTGTGAAGGTTTTGAAGGAGTTGCATCTTTATGAGATACCCGTGATACTGTGCTGGGATGTTGAGGCAAAGATGGATTATGAGAAATTGCTGAGAGGTGTGGTTGTAAATGGAGAGGAGAGAGATTGAACTGTTCTCGATGAAGGGACTCAGAATCAGTGTGGATGTTGATGGGAACAGAGTAGTAGGTGCCAGAGCGGAAGGGCCACTTTCAAAGGTAGCCTCTCCGGTAATGAGGTTAATAGATGAGTTCATGGTAAAGGAAAGACCTGCTTACATCGGAGAGGATTTTGTTGTTCCATCTCTTTTTTTCCCACCAATACCATCAAAAGCATTCAGACGTGCGATGAAAACACAACTTGTGACAAGACTGAAGAAAAAAGTTCCTGAGATACTTTCTGTTTCGATAACAGACTACTGCACAGCCAATTGTCCAATGTGTGGGCATGGAGAGAGGGCAAAAGAGCCGATGCTCACAACAGAGGAGATGAAGAAGCTGATAGATGATGCACTGGCTCTCGGCACATACACCTTTCTGTTTACGGGTGGCGACCCTGTGCTTAGAAGTGACCTGCCAGAACTCATCGAGTATGTTCCAAATGAAAAGGCGGTAGTTATCATGTTCACACCAGCACAGACACTCTACAAGAGAGCAAAGGAGCTTAAGGAAGCTGGGTTGCACTCGGTTTTTGTTGTATTGCATGATGCAGACCCGGATGTGCATAATGCGATGATGGGTACTGAAGGGGCTTTTGAAAAGGCGGTTAGAAGTGTAAAGGCTTGTTTGGATGAGGGAATTCTTACTGGAATCGTGGCAATACTGACAAAAGAACGCCTCTCCCATATTCATGAATTAATCGACTTCGCCTCTGAGCTTGGTGTGTATGAACTTTTGCTCTCAGACCCACTTCCAACTGGCAGAGTTCTGCGTAGAGAAGATATCATGCTCACACCGGAGGAAAGGGAGTTTGTTGCGAAACTTCAAGAAGAACACAACTCAAAAGGAGAAGGTGTCAAGATATTTGCAAATGCAAGGGTCAAGGGATGTAGTGGTGTGGGATGTGTTGCAGGCTCGAGATGGCTCCACATCACAAGCACGGGAGAATCTCAGGCATGCGATTATATACCACTCTCTTTTGGAAACATAAGAACGAATAAGTTATCAGATATTTGGAAGAAGATAACAACACACCCATGGTTTGCAAAGCATACGGATTTATGCAGAATTCAGGATATGGAGTTCAGAAAACGCTATTTCCACAACATACCCCCCAATACACTTCTGCCATATCCAATAGAAAAAATAGACAGTAAAAAATAAAAAAATCAATCACTCATCCATATTGCGATGATTTTGTCAATTGCTATATGTGTGTATTTATCGTCTTTTTCAAGTGTTAAAACACCATCAGCGCACGCAATAACCTTTCCATTGAATGTGTCTTTAGTTCCACAGTACACATCCACATTCTTGTCCATATAATGTTCCGCAATGAATGCCTGCATTTTTATCACCTCCAACCATAATTGCCCTTGCGTAAATAAATAATTTTCTCTAAAAACTTAAAATAAAAAATTAAAATTTTTTACAAGTTTATTTTAGGTATAATAAAGAAAAATTGTTGATTTATCACATAGCACCTCTATATCGAAAGCATTATATAATAATGAGAACAGGTGAATACCTCACAATTATTAGGGAGGTTTTTGATGGAGGGCGTCTTTACAATAAAAGGTCTCGAAAACGTCAAGATATACATCGGAAAATTCTCCGAAGAGGAGCCTCAGGGAATAACTCCGATGCCGAACATTGAGGACCTGAGAGAATGGGATATGAAACTCCTCAAGAGGTATAAACCGTTATATACTCCTCTGAGTGAGAGATGCACTTTTTGCACATATGGCCCATGCGATTTGTCGAAGGGAAAAGAAGGAGCATGTGGAATCGATTTGAAAACACAGCAGGCAAGACTCCTCCTCTTCACTACCATCATGGGCGCATCTGCCCATGCAACACATGGAAGACACATACTCGAGCATCTGATACACATGTACGGTCGAGACCATCAGATAGAGGTTGGTGCGAGTGAGGACAAGACACCAAATATTAGTCTGGTGGCAGGTATAGTACCCAAGACACTTGGAGACCTTGAGAGTGTTTTGACATATGTTGAGGGACAGCTCTCCCATCTTCTTGCCTCTCTGCATACTGGACAAGAGGGTTCGTACCTCGATTTTGAATCGAAGGCTCTTCATGCGGGTATGCTTGACCATGTTGGTATGGAGGTTGCAGATGTAGCTCAGGTCTCTGCTTTGAACATGCCGAAGGCAGATGAAAATGCACCACTCGTTGACATAGGGCTGGATGTACTTGACACATCAAAACCTGTTATCGTTTGCATAGGGCATAATGTTGCTGCAGCATATCACATAATGGAATACATGGAAGAGCATCGTTATGATATAGAGTTGGGGGGCCTTTGCTGTACTGCAATCGATACAACAAGGGTTGACCCAAAGAGGAAGATTGTTGGCTCACTATCGAGTCAGCTTCGTTTCATAAGGAGTGGTGTGCCGGATGTCGTGGTTGTGGATGAGCAGTGTGTGAGAACTGATACTGTGAAGGAAGCATCAAGGCTCCGCATACCAGTCATAGCAACCTCAAACAAAATAATGTATGGGTTGAGAGACAGGACAAACGATGCTGTTGATGAGATAGTCGAGGATTTGGTTTCTGGCAAGGAGAAGGGCGTTCTGATTCTTGATCTTGAAAAGGCCGGAGAGGTTGCGGTTAAGACTGCTGTTGCAATCCATCCCCAGAGAAAGGATTATCGTCTTTCTGACCCGGAAAGAATATCTGAGCTGGTTAAAGATTGTACTGGGTGTGGTAATTGCAATTTTCAGTGTCCTGAGGAGCTTCGCATCTCAGAGGCTATGGGGGCTGCAAAGCAGGGAGACACATCTCTTCTGCAGAAGCTGGACGAGTGTTGTATTGCGTGTGGTAGATGTGAGCAGGAATGCCCGAAGGGCATACCCATAGTCGATGTAATCCAGCTGTCCGTTCTTCCGATAAGAAAAGACAAGAGCAAGGTGAGGGCAGGAAGAGGGCAGGTAAGCGACCCAGAGATTAGGGAGGAAGGGAGGAATCTTGTGCTTGGTGTTACCCCAGGAGCAGTCGCCATGGTTGGCTGTCCAAACTTTCCGGGTGGGGCTCGTGAATTGTACGAAGTGGCTGAGGAACTTGTCAAGCGTTCGTATATAGTGATGGTGAATGGTTGCACTGCGATGGAGATAGCGAGGTTCAAGGATGATGAGGGGAGGTCTTTGTTTGAAAGGTACCCCGCCCGTTTTCTCAAGGGCAACATTCTGAACACGGGTTCTTGTGTCTCTAACTCAGCAATCACTGGTGCTGTGATAAAAGTGGCAACCATATTCGCAAAGAAACAGCTCCTCGGAAACTATGAGGAGATAGCAGATTACATACTCAACAGGGTTGGAGCGGTTGGTGTTGCGTGGGGTGCATACTCCCAGAAGGCACAATCCATAGGATTGGGATGTGTCAGGCTCGGAGTACCTGTCATCCTCGGACCACATGGAGTAAAATACAGGAGAGTGTATGTCGGGCATACCTACAACAAGGATGAGTGGTGGGTTTATGATGCGAGGGATGGTTCAAAGGTTGAGATAGAGCCAGCACCAGAACATCTGATGATAACGGTTGATTCGAAGGAGGAACTGCTTCCCATGATAGCCAAACTGTGCATAAGACCCTCTGATAATAACTTTGGGAGAATGATAAAGCTCACAAACTACATCGAACTCTCTGAGAAATACCTTGGCAGACTACCAGACGACTGGCATGTGTTTGTGAGAACAGAGGGAGACCTGCCTCTTGCATATAAGGATAGATTGTTGAAGATTCTTGAAGATGAGCATGGATGGAAGATAGACTGGGCATCGAAGAAGATAGTAGAGGGACCGATGAGGAGGTTGGATGTCTCGTTCCAGCCAACTAATCTTAAGAAGGAGGGCAGGGAATGAGTTCGAGCGAGGGCAAGGGTAAGGATAAGGATAAGGGTAAGAATAAGTTGGATACAACCAGAAGAGCACACCCTTATGATAGAGCCGACTTCATGGGCACTAAAAGTGCAAGAGCGGTAAATCCGGAGGTGATAGCAAAAACCATCAAGAAAATGAAGAGGGCGTTGCTTGTAATAGGCTCAAACCTTTCAGATGAAGAGCTTGCAAAAGTCGTTGAATTCGCAAAGGTGTCTGGTCTTGAGGTTGTTGGTGCGGGTGGTGTTGCTGGCAGATTAAAGGATATACCAAACCATTATATGAATCTCCACCTACTTGTTGGCTACATCATAGAGGGGTGGAAGGGCTTTGATGGAAACGGAAAGTATGACGCTCTTGTGTTCGTCGGACACATATATTATCATCTTTCTCCGATGCTCAGGGCTTTATCAAACTTCTCATCCACAAGACTAATATCGATAGACAGGTATTATTATCCGTCTGCAGACATGACGTTCGGCAATCTGAGCGATGAGGAGTTCATTCAGGCTCTTGATAGACTTATAGACATTATGAGGGAGGAGTGATGATGGAGGAATTTCCTTTCGATATATCCCCTATGTATGAGGGTGAGAGAGTAAGAAAAGGAGAGTATTATGTTGAGCTTGCTGGACCAAAGAGCATAGGGTTCGAACTTGTGAGAGCCTGCTCTCCTGACGAGGTTGAGGATGGAAAGTTCACGCTCATTGGTCCAGACTTAGCTGATATGGAAGAAGAGGGAAGATATCCCTTTGCCATGATATACAAGATAGCTGGAGAACAGGTTGAGGAAGACCTTGAAGCTATTGTGGAGAGAAGGAACCATGATTTTCAGAATTATTTCCATGGATACATGCATCTGAACCAGAGATACGATATATGGATAAGAATTCACAAGGATATGGTAAAGAATGGTCTGAAATCACTTGAACAGATTGCACGTGCCACCATGATGCTCTTCAAGAGTGAATTGCCTTTCATAGAGAAGATTGAGGCGATATACATAACAGATGAGAATACGGTGAAGGAGGAACTCGAGAAGGCAATGGAAATATATCGTAAGAGGGATGAGAGAACGAGAAACCTCCATGACGAGGATGTTGATACGTTTTATGGCTGTCTTCTATGTCAGTCGTTTGCCCCCACAAATGTGTGTGTGATAACTCCTGACAGAGTATCGCTCTGTGGTGCAATCAACTGGTTTGACGGTCGGGCGGCAGCGAAGGTTGACCCAGAGGGTCCAAACTTTCCAATTCCCAAGGGCGAGTGCATAGATCCAGTGGGTGGGGAGTATACGGGCGTGAATGAGGTTGCAGCTGAGCTTTCAGGTGGTGAGTACACTCGCATAAAGCTCCACTCGTTCTTTGAGTATCCTCACACCTCATGTGGTTGTTTTGAGGTTGTTGGTTTTTATATGCCAGAAGTGGATGGCATAGGCTGGGTTGATAGAAACTTTTCAGGAATAGCACCGAACGGTCTTCCATTCTCAACGATGGCTGGACAGACAGGTGGAGGAAAACAAGTGGTTGGTTTTTTGGGGATAGGCGTGAACTACTTTAGGTCACCGAAGTTTATTCAGGCAGACGGAGGATGGAACAGAGTTGTCTGGATGAACAGGACTTTGAAGGACAGGGTTTATGATGACATTCCTGAGGATATAAGAGACAAAATAGCAACTGAAGATGAAGCTCCAGACCTTGAATCACTCAGGAAGTTCTTGATCGAGAAGGGGCATCCTGGCGTTGAGAGATGGGAGAAGGAAGAGGAGGAGGAAAAGGAAGTAAGAGAAGAGAAACCACAGCCAACACAACCCACACAACCCCTTCCAACACTCTCCACTGTATCGCTTCCCACCATACCCCAGGCTTCTCAGCTCCCAGTGTTCCAAGACCCCGGGAAGATAAAGATAACATTTAAGAACGCTACAATCAGAATAGGTAAAGTGGTGATAGAGAGGGAGGAGGAGAAGAGTGGCTAAAAAGAGGAAAAAAGACTCACCCGGATTGATATCCTCTGCAGGTCTCATGAGGTACATGGAGGCGGAGGACAGCATCCTTAAACTTGAACCGAAAACAGTGTTGATGATAGGTGTTATGGTGGGACTTGGTATTCTCGCACTCAATTTCCAATTTGGAGGATGACCATAATTACAGTTTCAGGTGTTTGACTATACAGTCCTCACACATATTTTTTGAACATGCGTTCTTTCCATGTGCAACAAGTAGTGCATGATACTCTTTGTATAGCTCAACATCTGCGGGAAGTGAACTCTCAAACAATTTTCTTACCTCTTCGTACCTCTTGCCACTCACTCCCGCACATCGGAGAATTCTCAGAGTGTACGCATCCACAACAAAAACAGGTCGCTCGAACGCATACAATAATATGCTGTCTGCTGTCTCCTTCCCAACTCCCTCAACTGAAAGGAGAGCTTTTCTTAAAGACAGGGTATCCATCTTCCAAAGTTCCTCCCCCCTTTCAATCAGAAACCGAGACAGAGCTTTCAGTCTCTTTTCTTTTTGACGATAAAATCCAGTTATTTTTATACACTCCGTAAGTTCTTCCCCTGCTTTTATTATCTTCTCAGGACTCAACAACCCCTTTATTTTCATACATTCTATTGCCTTTTCCACATTTTCCCATCTTGTTTGTTGTGTTAGAATTGCCCCAACCATCATCTCAAATGGAGTGTCAGCTGGCCACCATCTTTGAGGCCCATATCTGTTATAGAGCCATTTGTAAAGAGAAATCAGAGTCATACTCAGG
>QMVI01000002.1 GCA_003661015.1 Methanosarcinales archaeon
CAACAGGTATAGCTGTTGGAATGGCAACGAACATACCCCCTCATAACTTATCAGAGGTATGTGATGCGATATGTGCTCTCATCGATAATCCAGAGCTGACGAACCGTGAGCTCATGAGGTATGTGAAGGGTCCTGATTTTCCCACCGGTGGTGCGGTGTATGGGGTGGATGGAATCATCAGTGCGTATGAGCATGGCAGGGGAACGATTAGGATAAGGGCGGTCGCAGAGATAGAGGATAACCACATCATAATCAGTGAGATTCCGTATCAGGTGAACAAAGCAAAGCTTGTTGAGACGATTGCAGAGCTGGTCAGAGAAAGAAAACTCGATGGAATATCAGAGGTCAGGGATGAGTCAGATAAAGAAGGAATAAGGGTTGTGGTTGAACTGAGGAAGGATGCAAATCCGACCATTGTTCTGAACAACCTCTACACCCATACGCAGTGCGAAGTCAGTTTTGGCATAACAAATCTTGCGCTTGTGGATGGAGTTCCGAGAGTTCTCTCACTCAGGGACATGCTCTTCTACTTTATCCAGCACAGAAAAGATGTCATACGCAGACGTTCATTATTTGAGTTGCGAGAGGCAGAAAGAAGAGCTCACATCGTTGATGGGTTGCTGATAGCGATAGAGAACATAGATGAGGTTGTGGTGATAATAAAAAGCTCGAAGAGTGTTGAGATGGCGAGGAGGAGGTTGATGGAAGCGTTCCCGCTCACCGAGCTCCAGACGAACGAGATTCTGAATATGCAGTTGAGAAGGCTCACAGCACTCGAAAGGTCGAAGCTTGAGGATGAAAGAAAGGATTTGATGGAGAAGATAAAGAGGTTAAGGGAACTCCTTTCGAGTGAGAAGAAGATTCTGGAAGTTGTGAAGAGTGAAATCGAGGAGTTGAGAGAAAGATATGGAGACGAGAGACGCACCATCATAATGGAGAAGGCTGGCGAACTCAAGACAGAAGACTTGGTGGCTGACGAGAGGGTTGTGATAACGATTACGAGGGCTGGATACATAAAACGCACACCACTCACAACTTTCAGAAGACAGCACAGGGGTGGCAAGGGTGTGAGCTGTATGAGATTGAGGGAGGGGGATTATGCAATACTTTCTCATTTCACATCGAATCTTCAGAATCTACTGCTCTTCACAAACAGGGGCAGAGTGTTCTCGCTCAGGGCATACGAGATTCCAGAGGGAGACAGGACTTCGAGAGGAAGCTCGATTGCAAAGCTGATAAATCTTGAAAAGGACGAATATATAGCAGACATCATCAGCCATAGAAACAGAATCAGAAACAGCGGAGAGCTTGTTGGAGAGTATGTTTTTGTTGCAACGAAGAAAGGACTCGTGAAGAAGACTCACATCAAGAAGTTTGAAAATGCCGGAAAGAGAGGCATCATCGCCATAAAACTGAAAGATGATGAGGTTGTAGGTGCAAGACTCACAGATGGAAACAAAACGATTCTGTTAGCGACCAGAAATGGAATGGCAACCACCTTCTCCGAAAGGGATGTGAGAGCCATGGGAAGAAGTGCGAGAGGAGTGAGGGGTATGAAGGTGAAGGATGATGAGGTTGTTGGCATATCTCTGCTCGACAAAGAGGATATTCTTGTGATATCTGAGAAAGGATATGGGAAGAGAATTGGCGTTCATGAGTTCAGAGTCAAAGGGAGAGGAGGAAAGGGAATAAGGATTGCCCGGATAACAGATAAGAGTGGAGGGGTGGCTGGCGTCAGGGAAGTTGGTGCGAGGGATGAGGTGGTTTTCACAACAGAAAAAGGTCTTCTCATCAGAACAAGCGTATCACAGGTCAGGAGAATGCACAGAAGTGCAAAGGGGGTCAGGATTGTGAATGTCTCTTCAGATGATAGGGTTGTGAGCATTTCGGTTATTGGAGGTGATTGAATGGAGAAGAGGATGCATGCTTATGTCTCTGGAATCGTTCAGGGGGTATTTTTCCGCAGTTTCGTTCAGGAAATAGCAATCGAACTCGGTATTAAAGGATTTGTGAGAAATCTTCGGGATGGAAGGGTTGAGGTGGTTGCAGAGGGGCCGGCAGAGAAACTTGAAGCACTCGAAAAAGAGCTGTGGAAGGGCCCTCCACTTGCTGTTGTGGATAATGTTGAGGTGAGCTATCATCCTCCAACCGGCGAGTTTAAAGGATTTGTTATAAGGAGGTGATGTGGTTGGGAAAGGTGATAGCGGAAATATCCATCATCCCCCTTGGGACTGGTACTCCCAGTGTGTCGGAGTACATCAGAGAAGCTGTGAAGATAATAAAATGCAGAGGAATTCCTTACAGGGTATGTCCGATGGGAACGGTTGTTGAGGGAGAACTGGATGAGGTGCTTGACCTTCTGAGAGATATTCATGAAGTTCCTTTTCTGATGGGGGCACAGAGAGTTGTGACAAGGCTTGTGATCGATGAGAGGAGGGACAAGCCCGTGAGCATGGAGCAGAAGGTAAATTCGGTGAAGGAGAGAATTGGTGAGCGGGATGATGTGGAGTGAGATGGTGGGCGAGTTATCCGAGCCAATGAGACATCCCAACTGGCTCATAAAAGTGCTTCTCGGTGGCCTTCTTAATATGATTCCTGTTCTGAATTGGATTGCAGATGGGTACATAATGAGGAGAATTGGACTGGTGGTTGAGGGGGTTGAAGCACTACCAGAATGGGAGAATTTCTGGGATTTGTTTGTGATGGGAGTGAAATACACCATCGTTTCTGTTTTTTACCTAATAATTCCTCTGGCTGTGATGGGGCTGTCTGCTGTGTTTGGTGATGCATTGGCGGTGGTGGGCATGATGTTAATCATTCCGTTTGCGTTTTTTCTGCCAATGGCACTCGTCCGTCTTGCCATCACAGATACCATCAGCTCAGCTCTAGATTTTTCAGACATTGTTGAAAGAATCAGATTTGCTTTCTATGACTACACAAAGCTCTTTGCCTTTACCATCCTGATTTTTGGGATGCTGAGTCTTGTGGGAGGAGTCCTCTCCCTAACAATTTTGCTTTATCCATTTGTGGCAATATTGTCGTTTTACATTATGCTTGTGCTTGCGAAGTTGTATGCAACTCTGTATGTTGAGATTGAGCGTGGGGTGGTGGAGTGAAGGTTCTTGTGAGTGGTGGTGCAGGATACATTGGAAGCCACTTGTGTGAAGCACTTGTTCAGCAAGGACACGAAGTTGTTGTTCTTGATGACCTCTCGACAGGCTGTTTGTCCAACATAGAACACATCGACGTTGAGTTCGTGAGAGGGTCTGTTCTTGACAGGGAGTGTGTTAGGTCTGCGTGTGATGGCGTGGATATGGTGTTCCATCTTGCATCTGTTCCAGATGTCAGAAACACAGATCCAGAATAGCATTTCAACTCGAATGTTGCTGGAACCTACAACGTTCTTGAAAGTATGAGGGAAGTTGGGATTGGTAAGGTTGCCTTCACATCAACCTCGACAGTGTATGGTGAGCCGTCTGTTATTCCAGTTCCAGAAGATTACTCACCTTTGAAGCCGATCTCATTGTATGGAGCGACAAAACTTGCATCAGAGGCACTGATAATAGGTTATTCAGGTTTCTATGGGATTGAATATTGGATATTCAGGCTTGCGAACATAGTCGGTGGTAGATTCAGGAGAGGCGTTGTTTTTGATTTCGTTAGAAAGTTGAACAAAGACCCAAAGAGATTGGAGATATTGGGGGATGGAACACAGAGGAAGTCGTACCTGCACGTTTCAGAATGTGTTGATGCGATACTTTACACGGTCAGGCATTCCAAAGGCGGTGTGTTCAATGTGGGTTCTGAGGACGATATAAGTGTGAGGAGAATAGCAGAAATAACTGTTGAGGAAATGGATCTTGATGATGTTGAGTTCGTGTACAACAGTCCGTACGATGGCAGGGGATGGAAAGGTGATGTGAAATATATCAGACTCGACATATCCAAGCTGAAAGGGATTGGGTGGAGACCGAGGATGAATTCTGAGGAGAGCATAAGGGTTGCAGTCAAGGATTTACTTGTCTGAACACCTTTCCTTTCTCTATGATATCCTTTCCAACCAGCACTTTTGCATTTTCAGGAAGATATTCTTTGAGATGTTTTCCAAGTGAGCATTCTCTCATTCTCTCGATGAGAAGCTCGTGTGCTTTAGTGTACTTTCTCCGCAGGTCAACGCAGTATCTTCCTCTCTCTATATACACATCAGAGAGAGTGTGTGCATTGCGGGAGTACTTCTCATAGAACCTCTCTGCATGGGCTCTCTCATCTACAGGAGGGCCTATGTGTTTTCTCACATTTGGAAGCTCAAAGACCTCGAGCTCGAATAAAATGCCAACAAAACCCTCCCTCTCACACACCTTTTTTGAGTACGTTCTGAACCCTTCTGATGCCAGAAGTCTCTCGAAAGAGTCCATTGCCTTGTATATCTGAGGATACAGTATGTCATCCGATATGTCAGGTTTTGCGAATTCTATTTCAATATACTGAGTCCCTCTTGAAAAATCGAGTTCGGGCATTTCGTCCTTTTCGATAAAGAATTCTATGCTCGGGTTTTTGAGGAATTGCCTTGCGTGGTGTATGCTCTTTGCAAAGTTATCAAGACTCAGAGCAGAGGCAACATTCCTCTTTGGGTCAACAGGGTCAACAACGACAAGCGGGTCTCTGTGTTTCCTCGTTCCGTGCTTTTCTATGTCTATTACAGTTCCTCTCCTCCATTTAGCCATTGCCTTTATGCATTCTATGAAAGACCCGTAGTAGATTATCAAAAGCTCACAGAGATATCCAGAATAACCCATTCTTTTGAGTTCAGAACCATAGAGTCCTGCTCCTATCAGAAATTGTTTAAGAAGCCGTACCTCGTCCTCCTTTCCCTTTATGTACCTCATCACATACTCGTTGTGGTGTGGTGTGCGGTCAACAGGAGAACGTATATGCGATGGGTCTTTCACATCATAACAAGGAACTATATCAACCTCAAACTCATTGAACAGAACTTTGATGTAGGGATGGTCTGCATATCTTTCGACAACCTGTCCACTCCATTTTTTCGCAAGCTTCTCTCCAATCTTCTTTGCAAGCTTCAGCCCAACCTCTTCGAGCTCTTCTAGAGGTATATCTTCTGGAAATGCCATGAACAAATCCACATCGTATTTTCCCCGAAGCCAAGTACCTCTCGCAACTGATCCAACCAACAGGCACCTCACTCTGGACTCAACAGTTTCTTCCGCAATCTTCAAAATCTCCTGTGTTATTTTCTGAACTCCGTTTGTTGGTTTTACCATATCAAGAGCCTGATTGATTACTTGGTTTATTTTCTGCTCCATGCACTCACCTTATCTCAGACCAAATTCCTTAACCTCCTCATATATTGGTCCCTTTGGTGTGAGTGTGCTTTTCATGAGTGAGAAGGAATGGGAGTGGAATTTTCCAAACTCTTTATCCTTCATGTCATCCAGCAGTTTCAGAATTCTTTTCTTTCCGCCCTCATTTAACCATTTAACTCTTGCAATTGTGATGTGGGGGTGGAAGTCACGCTTCTCTTTTGGAAAACCTGCCTCTGCGAGGACGTTTTCGATGCTCTCAACGAGCGGAAGGAACTCACCCTCGCATCCAACCCAGATAACCTGTATTCTTGATCTGTTTGGAAACACTCCAACACCATGAACACGTACATCAAACGCATTCTCTTCCACTCTTTTCAACGCATCCAGAACTCCATCCATATTCGAAACCTCACCCAGAAATTTTAGGGTGATGTGGATGGATTCTGGTCTCACGGGTTTGATCCCCTCGGAGGGAAGATATTTCTGAACCTCTGCTATACTGTCTTTCAGTTCGGGCGGTATGTTGATTGCAACGAACAACCTCATCTCATCGACTCCCCTCACCGTCTAAGTTCGACCACTTTCAACGAATATCCTTTTTTACACTTTATAGGCTCCAATACACGCACAATTGCTGCCTTATCCCCCTCCTCAAATCCCTCTGGATGACAAAGTCCATAGTTTGGACAGGTTATTTCGTTGCACTCTATCATGGAATAAACTATCTTCGACCCTTCGAACGCCTTTCTTGATTCTATCGCAACCTTCTGCGGTACTTCCACAACCTCAACTGCCTGAATCCCTTCTTCGTGGAGAGGACACTCGTGTACTGGGGCATCTCTCACACCCACAACCCTGTACCTGCTCCCCTTCGTCAGATTCATACACGAGTTCTTGAGTTTGCAAGTTCTACATTCAGAACTCTCTCCAACAAATACGAACTCGTATCCCGGATTCGCAACCATCTTTCCTATGAGTGTTATTATTACGTTGTCATCTTCCATCATACACACCCATCCTTCTTTATTCACAAGGGTTAAAAAAGATGTGGATATACATATTTTGATGATATCGGTAATCGTCCCCGCCTATAACAAATGTGATGAGATTGAGAAAGCACTGGTCGAGTTGATTGAAGTCATGGAGCGGGTGGGGGAGTATGAGATTGTGGTGGTGGATGATGGTTCTTATGATGGCACCTCCACAGTTCTGAGGAGATTGGGTAGGGAGTATGAGCTAACTTGTGTTTTTCTTGAGAGGAACGTTGGGAAAGGTAATGCGATAAGAGAGGGATTTTTGAGGAGCAAAGGTGATATAGTTGTATTCACAGATGCGGATAGAGACCTCCCACCATCCCAGATTCCTTAGCTCATTGAGGAATTGGAGGGTGTGGATGGTGTGATAGGTTCGAAGAGACATCCAGATTCTTAGGTTGAGTATCCGTTGAGAAGGAGAATACTGAGCTGGTCATACTTTATTTTTGAGAAGGCTCTTTTCAGACTTCCGCTCTCAGACACCCAAACAGGTCTTCAGGCCTACAGGAGATGTGTTCTTGAAAGGGTATTTCAGATGATGAAGGTATCTGGTTTCGCATTCAATATGGAGTTGGTTGTACTCTCGTTAAGACTCGGGTACAGACTGAAAAGTGTGCCAATTGTTTTGAAGTACGAGAGACCAAAGAGAGGTTTTCCCGCATCAAAGATGTTGAGGATGGCATGGGACACCCTGAAGGTTTTCTATCACCTTCATACGGGTGGATATAGCGGGCTCTGAAATCCAAAACGAAGTCTGGAACATCAAGACATCATGACTGCAGTGAGTACTTCAGTGTGTCTAAGAACCAGTAGCCATCTCTCATAATCGTTCTGGTCTCTGTGAGCTCTATTCTATTTTTGAAGAGAGGACCATCAATCACGAGGGTGTGGTATTCGCCGTTCTCTCCACACAGGTCAATGTGGCTGTCCTTCAGATATTCTAAGAACTTTCTGTCTACCTTTCGTCCAATCCACTTTTCATCAATTAAATCAGAATTGGCACTGACTATTATCGCTTCAAAGCCATCATCGATAAATTCAAGCAGAATCTCTTCCGTAGCCCTGCCCCAGAGTGGCTCAATCGCTTCAATCCCCAGCTCCCCACAAACTCTCTCCACCCAGTCTCTGTGTTCTTGGAGATATATGTCACCAAAGACCATCCCCTTTACACCGTTCTGTACCAGACCTTTCACCGCCTCTTTGAACTCCTGTTCATATTCCTCTGGAGTGGTCTCCTTTTGCAGTAGAGGAATGCCGATAGCTCTGGCTTGCAGTTGAATTAATCTGGCTTCTGTTCCATGAAAACTTACCCGTTTATGTTCCTTGGAGATAAAATTCACGAGATGAGAAATATCCATTCCATCTGAAATTGCTTTATAGCATGCGAAACAGCTGTCCTTTCCTCCACTCCATGATGCAATGTAGCTCATAACTTTATCCAGTAGATTTGGGTTATTTAAATATTTTTTTTGCCTTAATCACCAAGCACAGCTGGTTTCTTACCCAAAAAATCAGCAGCTGTGAATACTTTTCTCTTCAACCTCTCTGCACTCTCCCATACCACCCTCGTCCTCTCCCTGAATCTTGGCTCTCGAGGTAGATGGTGGTCGTAGATTATTACGTCTGTTTCAGTCTCGTTTATTATTCTGAGCATGTTCTCAATGGTTCTTCTAAAGTTTATCAGATTCAATGTGTAGCCGAGCATGTAGGTCATGGGGCCATCCAGAATCAGAATCTGGGGATTCTCTCTGATTATCCATTCAGCGTAATCTTCTATTACGGGTCCGTTGATGTCCGAGGTGTGAATGAGTTTTTCCCCTTCGAACTCAACCACGGTGGCGAAAACCCACCCAACTCTGGAAAACTCTATTCCATGAAAGAGGGGTCTGGTGAACCTTAACCTTGTTTTCCCCAGTCTGAATTCTCTTCCATCAGCAAATTTTACCTTGGTATCTTTAAACTCCATTTCAGGAATTCTTCGATACCTGCACCACTTTTTAGCCCTGTTAAAGAACCATTTCCTGCCATTTTCAAGCAATTCAGCCCTTCTCTCCTGATAGTCTGCAAAGTTTTTATGGGTTGAAATCTCCAATTCCTCTGTTGGGTCTTCAAACTTCTTTGGTTCTGGTTTTTTGAGTATTTCCCTCAAATCAATTTCCCCAAAAACTTTGCAGAGGTTTCCAAAGAACTTCTCAGCTCGCTTACGCTGTGAGTCGTTGATGTACTCGTTCGGATTCTTTGCAAATATCAGCTTACCCGCGTAGAGTTCTCTGTCAAAGTCTATGAAGTGGTCATAGTGGTAGTGGGAGATTATTACCACATCTGCGAACTTCGATTTTATTCTGGCTCTCGCTTCCTCGTACCAGCTAATTTTCTGAGAATCAGATGCTGGAAAGCCGGGATGCATTATAGCCACGCCAGGGTCTATTAGAATATTTGAATCAGTTTTGACCAATGTGCAGGAGGACTTGGCACCCAGTGAATCGAACCAGACCAGCTCGAATTCCATAAAGAGTTTGAGCAATCGAAATGTTTTAAAGTTTTGTTGTGAGGTGTTCAGCAACTGTTTTGAGGCATATTTCAATCAGCTCATCAACATCCCCCTCTGCCTCAAGCCCTGCTGCAGCAGTATGCCCCCCTCCACTGCCACCCAACTCTCTCCCAAGCGAACTCATGAGCTCGCCGAGGTTGAGACCGTTGGAGGTGAGTTCTCTCCTGCTCCTGATACTCAGTCTAACCACTCCATCATCGTCTGTACCCACAATTGCCAAGTCTGCCCCAAGACTTACAAGAGCAGAAGCTGCAGCATCTGTGTATTCCCTCAGTTTTGAACAGACCACCGTAAAGCCCATGATTCGGTGGATGCGCATCTGAGATGCAGACCTCAGTATCTCTGACCTCATTTCTGGGTCATCTGGTGTTGACGATATGATTCCCAGCACTTTCCGATAGTTGATTCTCCCCGCACTGAGCATTCTGCCCAGATTGTAGAATGTCCGGCTTGTTGCATGTTTCAGATGCCCGGTATCTGTTATCACACCAGCCACAAGGGCGAGCGCATCTTTTTGCGTGAGTGGGCTTTTCCATCCTCTCAAAATCTTGAAAATGATTTCTGCGGTTGAGGTCTCCCTCTGGTTTATGAAGATCTCTGCTCCTTTTCTGAGCTCGGATGTTGCATGATGGTCTATCACCGCATAACTCTTGAGTGGGGGGTTATTGAGTTGAGCCGGGTTGGATGTATCAACAACCAGAATGTGGTCGTACTCACGAACGTCTGGGTCAATTATCACATCTATTTCGAGGTTCTTACACAGCGTCTTCCCAACTCTGTTTATGCATTCAGGAGCCCCAATATCCCCTCTGAATCTGTTTCTCAGAACAAACGCACTTCCAATCGCATCTGCATCAGCATTCTTATGACAAAGATAGAGAAGTCTCTTTCTCGAGGCGTTCTCGAGCCAGTGTTTCAGCATGTCATACACGTGCATCATATGTTATTTGATGGAATGTGCTTTAAACTTTATCCAACAGCAAAAACTTTCCCTGCATTATTGCCTTCATCTGGGTAGGAGTGAGCACTTTTATCATCAGGTTCAGGCGGAGATCTGACGACATCAGTCTATCACACATTTTCCGTATTTTGTAGGTTCTCTCGATTGCCATCATCATTTCCTTTCTCCACATCTTGTCATACCTGTGCAGGGGCTTCCCTTCGGACACGAATTCGACTCCACACCTGCCTGCAAGTTTTCCAGAGAGCATTGCAAGTGGTATTCCACTCCCGCTTGTTGATAGCACATGAGACGCAGAATCTCCTGCGAGCAACACATTCCCACTGCAGGTTTTTGGTGGCAGTCCAACCGGCACAGCTCCCCCACCGGTAGCGATTGGCTGACTTTTTGCGATTCTCTTCGAGGCGGGGGATTTGTTCTTGAACATTCTCAACTTTTTCCCAACATTGGTTGAAGGAGGTCTCACACCCACCCCTATGTTTGCCTTCCTTTCGCTATGGGGTATGATCCACCCATATCCTCCCGGAGAGAACTTAGAGCTGAAATACATCTCAAGCACATCCTCATCTATTTCTCCCCCCTCAACAACCTCAAGCCTACACGAAGAAATATCATTTTCATTGTAATCTTTCAGAAGTCCGGCCTCTCTTCCGACTTTGGAGTATGCACCATCCGCCCCAATCACAACATCTGCCCCAACCTCCTCCCTCTCCCCCCCTCTCCTGACAACAACACCTTTCTTTGTGAGGGAGAGAAAGGTGGAGGATAACCATATCTCAGTACCTTGTGAGATTGCAACAGATGCGAGATGCTGATCAAATGCACGCCTGTCAACAACATCTCCATCCACTTCAAACTCTTTGGATGTTCCACTGGGTGCTATTATTCGCTGGGTGTTGATTGTGTTTATGACAACCTCATCTGGATACTTCAGCACGTCCTCGATGTTTGGTAGCAGAGGGAGTTCATGGGGTTTTGGAATAAAACCACCACACTTCAAAGGACTCCCAATTTCCTTCTTTTTCTCTACCACGAGTACAGATGCACCCATACGTGAAGCTTCTATGGCAGCCGAGAGTCCCGCCACACCAGCACCGATTACGACAATCTCATACATCATTACCGATACGATTCGCACAGCTAAAAAATCTATCTACTAAGTCTGCCTATTACTAAGTTCGCCTATTTATACAATGTTCCGCTAATTTATACAATTTATAATAATAAATAATGTTTGATTAATTATAAATACTTCGAAACTCGACAATTGACTAAAGAAGGATGGTAGGCAGGGAGGAGGAAGGAGCTATGCACAAAGATGAACTGATATACCTGCATTCTGTTTTGCTACAACTGAGAATATTTTTTGAGGAAATGGGGATTCAGGCGGATTTTGACAGATACGACGAGATGAACATAAGCCCAGTACATATCCACCGAAGCAAGTCTGAACACAAGAGAGCAATTTTCTTGCTTGGCGAGGCACTTGCTGAAGCCATCACAAGCAAGAGTAATCTATATGAGCGCATGCACGAGATTGCAGAGTCTGTGTCAAGCAGGTGATGTTTAGACTGTGATTCCGGTCACCACAGAAGTGCTTATCCCCTTTTCTTTACTCATGGATACGCCGACAGTCCATTGAGATGCTTCTATCATGGGTTTTCTGAGAGATACCACAATGAACTGGGCATTCTTTGAAGACCTTTTGATGAGTTTTGCAACCTTCTCAATATTCACACCATCAAGAAACATATCAACCTCATCGAAGACATAGAAAGGTGCAGTTTCATTTTCTTGGATTGCAAGGATGAAAGCAAGTGCTGTCAAACTCTTTTCTCCCCCGCTCATGGCTTCCAGCCTCTGAATTGGCTTGTTGAGCGGTCTCACCTGCATTGTGAGTCCCCCATCAAACGGGTCATCTTCGTTCTCAAGTACGAGTTTGCCACTACCGTCCGAGAGCTCTGAAAATATTCTCACAAAACTCTCGTTTATGCTGTTGAACACTCTCATGAACTCCTCAACCTTCATCTTTTCATAATGCTCTATCCTCTTTATCAGCTCCACTCTTTCTTTTTTGAGAACATCTCTTTTCTCTTTCACATCCTTCATCCTCTTTTGCACCATCTCATATTCCTCAACCGCCTTCATATTCACCGGTTCAAGCTCCTCCATTTTTCTCTCTATGGATGCAATTTTTCTTTCAATGCTTTTCAGGGTTGGAACATCATCTACAACTTCAATTCCCCCCTCTTCGATCTCGGACCTTATCTCAAGTATTTCCTCCTCAATGAGATGCTTTGATTGGGTAAGCATTCGTATTCTCTCCTCTTCCTCCTCGAGCTCATGCTGGGCATCGAGCAGTTTCGTTCTTTCGTTCTGCAGTACCTCGACCAGTGCATTTCTCTCCTCCCTTAGTCCCTCGACCTCTTTCTCCACCTCCTCCATCCTCCTCCTCCTTTCCTCCAGCTCTGACTCAATCTCTTCTATCTCCTTTTCAAGTTCTTTCTTTCTCAAAAACATCTCCCTCTTTGAGTCTACAATCTCTTTCAGTCTCTTTTTTGCACCCTCCACATATTTCAGCATGTAATCACGGTCAAGTTCGAGCCTCTTCTTCTTGTTCTCAGCCTCCTCCAGCCTCTCCCTTGTGTGGATGGTTCTTGCCTCAATCTCTCTGAGACTGTCCTCAATACTTCTCACTTCTGTGTCCATCAGTTCTCTCTCAACCTTTTCTATCTCTTCACCCAACTTCTTCAATCTCTTTCCATTCTCTTCTATCAGCAGGTCAATCTCCTCAAGTCTCTCCCCGATCTTCTTTCTCTCAGATGATATTCTGTCCAGTTCAGTTTCCAGACTGGAAATCTCGTTTTTGATTCTCTCCCTACGCATTTTTGCATCTTCCATTTTCATCTCTCTCTTTCTCACTTCAGCCTCAAGTTTCTCAACCAGATTCCTTGCATCTGCAAGCATCTTCTCTGTCTCATCCAGTTCAACCGATATGGATTCCCTTTTCCCTTCGAGTTCTGCCATCCTCTCACTCAACTCTTCCAGTTTCCTCCTCTCAACACTTCCAAATGACACTCTTCTGCTAACATGCCCTCCAGTTATCGCCCCCACTTTCTCTATGAGCTCCCCCTCGAGTGTGACGATTCTGTGCTTTCCAATGAGCTTTCTGGCATTGTCGAGCGTATCCACAACAACCGTATCTCCGAACACGTAGGAAAAAACTGGTGCAAACTTCGGCTCGAACTCGACCAGATTCATTGCATAATCTATGACTCCATCTCCTTTCACACCTTTGCCGAGGTCTTTTTTAAGGGCAGACATTTTGTTCAGTGGCAGAAATGTTACCCTCCCGAGCCTGTTCTTCTTGAGGTACTCGATACAGGCAGATGCATCATCGTCTGTATCAACGACCACACATTGCATTCTCCCTCCTGCAGCAACCTCAAGAGCAAGGGCATATTTCTCATTCACCTTCCCAAGCTGGGCAACTGTTCCGTATATTCCGTACAACTCCCTTCTTTCCTTCGCCTTCAGAATTTCATTCACAGCATCAGAATATCTTGCTTCCTCGAGTGCCTTTATTCTTGCTTCAGTTCGCCCGTATTCGAGATGTACATTTCTGAGTTCTCTCTCGACCTCTGAAAGCTCTCCTTCGAGTCTTGACCTTCTCACTTCAAGCTCGGTTATCTCATGCTTGACCTCTTGTATGTCTCTGTTTATTCTCTCGACCTCTTTTTTGATCTCTGTTTCATCCTCCAATGTGATTGACTGAGCGTATTCTAACCTCTCTTTCAGCTGTTCCTCATAAATGCTCTTTCTTCTTGCAGAATCAATGAGTCTGTCTCTCTCGCCAAGCAGGTCAGTCATATCTGCTTTTAACCTCTCAGCTTCATTCTTCAGCCTGTTCAGTTCATCGAACTTTGAAGAGTACTCTTTGCTAACCTCCGAGAGCTTCTCCCTCAGTTCATCCCTTGTTTTGCACACCTCTTCGTATTCAATTTTCAGATGGAGGTACCTCTCATTCTCCTCATCTATTTCCTCCTCAACATTCTTTATTTTCTGCTTCATCTCAAAAATATCACTTTCAAGCTCTTTTTCTTCATTTGTGAGTCTCTCCACATTCTCCTCGATGTCTTCAATCGCAGATTTGTTTCTTTTCACTCTTGCCTTCAACTCTTCAATATCCATCTTTATAGAAATCTGTTCCTTCTCCCCCTTTTCAGATATCGTCTCGTTCAATCTCTTGATTTTCTCATCGATCTCGTGATACTTCTCTCTTATGGACTCAACTTCCGATTTTATCTCCTTTTTCTTTTCATCCTCAATAAAAATCATAGAATTTACTTTTAAAAGTTCTTTTTCAAGACTTTTTAGCTTTGAAATTAGTATGTAGCTCTCGTATTTCTTTTTCTCTTGCTTCAATTCACTGTATTTGAGGGCTTGCTCTCTCTCCTCTTTGAGTCTGGCAAGCCGAAGATTCAGCTCATCGAGTATGACATCCATTCTGTCTATTCTTTCCCTGACAATGTCAAGCTCTACCATTGCTCTCTCTTTCTTCTCCTCGAACTCTGTGACTCCCGCTATCTCGTCCAGTATCTTCCTCCTCTCAACCGGACTCATGGAGACGATGCGGGTAACATCGCCCTGCATAACGATGTTGTAGCCTTCTGGTTTTATTCCAATCTTTGAAAGCTGGGCATGGATGTCCGAGAGGTTAACACTTCTTCCGTTGAAGTAGAAGTAGCTGTAGTACCCGCTCTCAGTCCTTCTGACCTTCCTCTCGATCTCTATCTCATCTTGGTCGATGGGGAATTTTCTGTCTGAGTTGTCCAGCACAACCTTCACGCTTGCGAATTCGGGAACCTCCTTGCCATCTCTGTGTATCAAGTCTGTCAGTTTCTCTGCTCTGAGCACTCTCGATGAGGAAAGCCCAAAGCAGAATATGAGGGCATCGACGATATTCGATTTGCCACTTCCGTTTGGGCCTGTTATGACGGTGAAGCCCTTTTTGAACGGTATTTTCACCCTCCCTCTGAACGATTTGAAGTTATGAAGCTCAATCTCTTTTATGTACATACTCATCGCCCGCTCATTATTTCAGAGCACAGCTCTTCAAGCATCTACCTTGCATTTTTTATTTTGTTTTCAAGATTTTCAAGCATGAAACCATGTGTTTTCAGTCTCTTTCTTGCGCTCTTCAGAGGAGATGTGTCTCCTAGGTTTCTCCTCTCAATTGCGACCCTCGGATTCAATGCATCATCTATGTCCTTTTGTGTGATATTTGAGACTTCGATTCCCATCTCTTGTGCAACATCTCTTAACTCTTCCAGTGCTGGTTTTGTTATTCCTTTTCTTGCAAGCATACCCACAATTGCATGAGCGGTTCTGAACGAGATTCCCTCCACCCTCACGAGTGTGTCAGCAAGTTCTGTTGCACACAGAAATCCTTTTTCGACATGCTCTCTGAGTTGCTCAACGTTGAACTTCACTGTTCTGAACATTGCATTGCAAATATCCACAGATTCTCTTGTGATTTGAAGAGCCTTCAGGAGATGGGGGTTTATCTCTTGCAGATCACGGTTGTATGTGAGAGGGAGTGCTTTGAGTATCATTGCGATGGATGTCATGGCTCCAAACACCGAACAACATCTTGAACGCATCACTTCTGCGACATCTGGATTCTTCTTCTGGGGCATGATCGATGAGGTTGAGGTGTATGCATCATCCAGCTCAACGAATTCGAACTCTTGTGTACTCCACAGTATCATTTCCTCTGCCATTCTTGACAGGTTGAGCATGAGTCCTAGGAGAACAGATACCACTTCAAGGACAAAGTCCCTCGAAGATACTGCATCCATGGTGTTTTCGATGGGACTGTCAAAACCGAGGAGTTTTGATGTCAGTTCTCTGTCGAGCTTGAATCCAGTTGATGACAATGCACCAGAGCCGAGCGGACATATATTCACTCTCTTCACAGAATCGAACAGCCTATCCCAGTCTCTTGAGAGGCTCTCTTCGTGTGCCATTAGGTGGTGTCCGAGAGTCGTTGGCTGGGCGTGTTGGAGGTGGGTGAAACCGGGCATTATTGTATCTAAGTACTCCTCTGCTCTATCAAGCAGAGTCCCCCTAAGCGAGAGCAACCCACTCATCACCAAAACCAGCTCTTCTCTTGTACTCATTCTGATGCATGTTGCAACTTCATCATTCCTCGAACGTGCTGTATGCAGTTTTCCACCAGTCTCTTCTCCCAGAAGCTCAATCACTTTCTTTTCTATGGCTTCATGCACATCTTCAGCCTGCGGGAGTGAATCGAATCCATCTTTTTCAATTGTTTCAATAGCTTTCAGTATGGATGAACACTCTTCTCTTGATAGATATCCCATCTGATATAGCATTACCACATGTGCCTTATCTACCTCTATATCTGATTTGAAGAGCCACCAGTCCCATTCCATCGATGATATGTATTTCAGAGCTTTTTCATCCATATCTCCGAGTCTCTTACTTCTGAACATCCTTTTTAACATGCACGGTATAGGCTAAATATGTGTCGCTTGGTGTGGATTGGATGTGGATGGACAGAATGAATAGAGCAGGAAAGAGAGTCTATACACTCACACTTTATTTGCGAGAGCCAGTGGACATCAGGGTCGGAGCTCTGGGTAGGATTGAGTTCTGCGAAGGATACTACTGCTATACTGGCTCTGCCCAAGGTGGTGTTGGGAGGATTTTCAGACACCTCAAAAGAATAGGACAGAAAAATGATAATCCAAGATGGCACATCGATTATCTTCTCCCGTTTACCACCCTTTCCTCACTCATGGTATCCTGCTTCCCAAAAGAATATGAATGTTTGATTGCCAGCCGGTTGGGGGAAGTGCTTTAGCCAGTTGTAGGCTTTGGCTCGACAGATTGTAAATGTGCATCACATCTTCACTTTTCTGAGAAAGACCCACTGTATCATGTGATAACTTCACATATTAATAAATAAAAACAAAAAATCACTTTATTTCTATTTCACTTTACTTTACTTTACTTTATTTCTATTCTTTTGCCTTCAGATGCCTTCTTGGGTATTCTTACTTCGAGAACACCGTTGTTGAATTTTGCCTCTGCCCTTTCCTCATCAACCTCAACAGGCAGTCTAATTGAACGCTGAAATCCGCTATACACACGCTCTCTGTACAGATAGTTCTCCTTCTCTTCACTCTTCTCCTCCTCACGCTTTGCAGATATCGTTAGCACATTGTCCGATATCGTGAGTTCAACGTCCTCCTTCCTCATACCAGGAAGTTCGGCGGTTATTATGACCTCATCGTCTGCATCCACGATGTCTATGAGTGGTTCTCTGTACTCTCCTTCCCAGACAGGAGTTCTCTCAAGCCCATACAATACATCCTCAATCTCCTCCCTCAGTCTTCTGAGCTCATCAAATGGAGACCATCTCATGACCATCTCTCTCACCCCCAACTCATAGTTTACAACTAAAAGTTGTGTAGTCTTTATATATAAACTTTGTCTGTCATGCAATCTCTCCGAGCCCCCTCGCAAGCAGATACACAGCAACGTATTCTGGAACCTCCTCCTCACCCTCATCCAGCCTGAACTTTTTACCCGAGAGTTCCACAGTTGTTTTTGACAGTATCTTCACTCTGACCCCCTCATCTGAAAAAACAATTGCCTCCTTCAACGGCTCGAATGTACGGATTTCATCTATGTCAAGCGGTGTGACCCTCAAACCGGTCTTTCCGTGGAGTGAGCCAGGAAGTCTTATCAGCCTTTTCACATCGGTGCTAACGGGCTCGTCAATCTCCACAGAGCATCTCTCGACACACCATTCAACCAGAGGTCTCATATACCTCTTTGAGAGAATTTTTTTGAAATCTTCATTTTCCATCTTGTTGTCTATCACATATCTTGCCCTTCTACCATCCATTCCAAGATTTTCTTTCAACCACTGCAGAGCATCCTTTCTATCCATTGATACCAAGTGGCGATGCACTTTGTTTATACATGACATCAGCCTCCTTCTCCATCCCTCTCCAGCCATTTCGAGAACTATTCCAGTTCCCCGTATGTAATCCACTATCTCCCTTCTCTCAGGACTCCCAAGCGCCCTCACACACTCATCGTACACATGGACATGATACCCTCTCCCTCCTGAGAACACCACCCTCATGTTCTCGAATCCAAATTCTTTGGTGAGGATTGCAATTAACTTTAACAGCTCTTTTTTGACCATTTTTAGCATGGCGCTGTAGGTGGGCGGGACTTTCTTCAGGTGGTCTGCATCCAAATCGAATATCAGGTCTGCACCAAGCCACTCCTTTTCTGCCATCTTTGAAGCCATCGGATTCTTGTAGTACGCTGTTGAATAGTAGACATGGGCAGGACCTTCCCCTTCAAGATACAATTTTACCTCTCGGAAGGAGGGGAATCCCATGTGCCTCCTCATAACAAACCCTTCGCCAAATCTGACAAAGCCCCATTCTCTCATTTCGGGCTCTGGCGGAGGTGGGATTCTGGTCTGTGAGTAGTAGTGCCTGAATTTTTGGGTGAGAAAGTACTGGGTCTTCATGGAGGTATTCATGAGCTATCACTTTCCTCAGTGTATACGAGATACGCTGCGTTTATTGCCCCGACCAGCATGGGTGCGAGAAAGAAGCCAGCAATCCCACCAGCAATCCCCCCACCTATGAACGAGATGAAGAGCAGGAATGGATGCACATGTGTCTTCACACTCACAATATATGGTCTTGCAATAAGTTCGGTTGGTGCATATATCACGATGGACGAGACCACCAAAAACAGAATTGCGTCAGGAGTGCCAGCCACCAAGTACTTATACACTCCAACTGGCACGAGCACCATCACCCCTGAGAACAGTGGAACGAGTGATGCAATGAACATGAGCGAGGTGCATGCGAGCGGGTAAGGTACATCGAAGAATGTGAAGACTGCGAGAGAAAGAAAGGCAACCAAGATTGCTGAATAAAGACTGCCAACGAATATACCATTCAAAACATTGTCGAGTCTTTTAAAATAAAGATTTAAGAGTTTTGAAGGAGGCAATATCTTCATAAATGCCTCAAAAAGTGATTTTCCATCTTTTAGGAGGAAATAGCATGATAAAATGGCAATGAAGAAGTTAATCAGAAGTAAGGCGATGCCCCAAGCATACTTCAGTGTGCTAACCTTCAGAAGTGTGGATATCAAAAGAGACAATGTGCTCTTCAAAACCTCTTCCAACCTTAACTCAAGCCAGTGGGGTACAGTAATTCCTGTGGTTGAAAGAGTAAAACTGGAGTAGTTGTTCAGCATATAAACAAGAGCATCTATCATTTCGGCGATGCCAAAAGCGAGGATGGTTATCACCGGGACCACGATACACAGACTCGTTGTGAGAGATGACATTCTGGGAGAAAGACCCTTTTCCATGAACCACCTCTTTAAGGGTCTGCCGATGTATGCAAGCACAAGCCCAATCACGATGCCATCTAGGAACGGGAAGAACACGTATAGGAGCAGTAGAATTGCAATCACCGATGCGAGAGTCAGAATCTTTTTGTCATCCATCATGCTCACCCTTTGGAGGAAATGTTTAAAAGGATTCCGAGAGTAGGAAACTCGAAATGAGATGAGATACGTTGTGTGGCCCGCATATCTCGATGGAAGATATACAAGACGTATGGGCAGGAGAATTCCAAGGAAGATTGCCTCAAAGGATGTCAGTGTGGAGGAGGTCTTGGAAGCATCAAAGAAACTCGGCCTCGAGGCGGTTATTGAGGAGGATAAGAGCTATCCGAGAAGCTGGTGGGAACACTCGGGAAGGGTGGTTATCGAGACGAGTAAAAAGAAGTCGGAGGTTTTGAGGGAGATTGCACTGGAGATAATGAAGATGCGCAGGAGATAAGAGGCTGGTGCAACCTTACTTTGATTTTAATACATTTTAATATTTTAATACAGCCTCTCAAACATTTCGGTGTATTCTTGTGGGTGAGTTAGATACCGCAGTGTTCTTATTCCCTCATCACTCTTTACGAGAGAGTATATCTCCTTTGACTTGCTCAAACCAGCGAGGGGTGTGTTTGTGGGTTTGCAGAACCTTATCTGTGGAAGGTGTTCGTAATTCTCATTTGGTACGAACCCTTCCGTGGTTAGGTAATATGCCCCTCCCCCTCTTTTTTTGATGGGCTCATAATCGGATTCGAAGTCTCGTGCGACAAGGTTCGCCATTTTCAGAATCTTGTTCGATGAATTTATCGTGATATGTCCGTAGTTTGGTGGTATGAGGACTTTGTCTCCCTCATGAGCCTCAACCACTATCACATCCTCAACCTTTCCATTGTTCTGTTTCTGGAAAAGATACACCGCCTCGCCCCTCAGTACCTCGTAAAGTTCGGTGTACGAAACATTCTCTCCCGGAACGCGGGGATGAAAATGCCCCACAGTCTTCACATACTCACATCCAAGCATGTTTGGTGGGATGATTGTGATGTCGTACCTGAGCCCACTCTCCATCAACCTCTCTCTGTCTGTCTTTGAAAGAGAGAGGTCTCTGAACATGTAGTACAGTTCCATATCCATATCAGCTTGTTCGAGCCATTGCCTGTCATACACAACATCAACCATCTCATTCAGTTTCCGTGGTGTGCCCTCGATAACTTTGTTTCCAAATTCAAGTTTCATACTCATCAATATGTAAGCAAAACATTTAACACTTTAACATTTCTTTGGTCGTATGATGAGAACACACTACACATCTGAGATAACATCCGAAGATGCTGGAGAGGAAGTGGTGCTGGCAGGGTGGCTTCATGAGGTCAGAGACCTTGGCGGAATTTTGTTTCTGCTATTGAGGGACAGAGATGGAATAGCTCAGATAACGATGGTTACCAAGAAGACTGACCCAGAACTTGTGAATAAGGCAAGGAAGATACCGAGAGAGAGTGTCATAGTCGTGAGAGGGAGTGTAAAAGCCGAGCCAAAGGCTCCAAATGGGTATGAAATAATCCCAACTCACATAGATGTGCTGTCAAAGGCAGAATCCCCGCTCCCGCTCGACCCAACTGGAAAAGTAGGCGCTGATCTGGATACCAGATTGGATGTGAGATTCATGGATACGCGGTCTCCCAGAACGTTTTCCATATTTGCGGTCAGGCATCATGTAATGCTTGCAACGAGGGAGTTTCTAACAGAGAAAGGGTTCATAGAGATTGCAACCCCGAAGATTGTTGCGGCTGCAACCGAAGGTGGAACCGCTTTGTTTCCACTCAGCTACTTTGACAGAGAAGCATTCCTGAATCAATCACCTCAACTGTTCAAACAGATGATGATGGCTGGAGGATTCGATAGGGTTTTTGAGATAGGACCCATTTTCAGGGCTGAGGAGCATGACACAACCCGACATCTGAATGAAGCAACCTCGATAGACATAGAGCAGAGCTTTGTAACGCACCATGACGTGATGGGTCTGCTTGAGGAGTTGGTTGCATATGTTTATGAGAAAGTGAGTGAGAGATGTGAGAGAAATCTCAGAACGCTGGATATCGAACTGGACATACCGAAAACACCATTTGTGAGGATAACATACGATGAGGCAATCGAGATTGCAAGGGATGTTGAACCATCGCTTGAATGGGGAGAGGATCTGACAACTGCTGCTGAAAAGAGGGTTGGGGAGGAGATTGGCGAACATTACTTCATAGTTGACTGGCCCACATCCATCAAACCTTATTATTCTATGCCCTATGGGGATAAGCCAGAGATATGCAAGAGCTTTGATCTCATGCATCCGAAGATGGAGCTTGCATCTGGGGCACAGAGGATTCATGAGTATGGACTTTTGAAGAAACGGATTGAAGAGCAGGGTCTGAATCCAGACAGCTTTGGCTTCTATCTCCAGGCTTTCAAATATGGGATGCCTCCACATGCTGGCTGGGGTATGGGTGTTGAGAGACTTCTCATGACCATGCTTGACCTCAAAAACATAAGAGAATGCATACTGTTTCCACGAGACAGAAAGAGGGTTGCACCATGAGAGATGAGGATGTATTCGAGCTTGAGAGCAAGTATGTGATGCCCACATATACAAGGCAGAAAGTCGTGTTTGTGAGGGGGAGGGGTGTTGTGCTGTATGATTCGCATGGAAGAGAGTATGTGGATTTTGTTGCGGGTGTGGCTGTGAATTGTTTGGGACACTGTCATCCGAAAGTGGTTGAGGCAATATGTTCTCAGGCAAGAGAGCTCATACACACATCCAATCTCTACTACATAAAACCTCAGGTGGAGTTGGCAGAACGACTCTGTGAGATTTCTGGCATGGAGAAGGTGTTTTTCTGTAATTCTGGTACAGAGGCGGTTGAGGCAGCGATAAAGCTTGCGAGGAAGACCACACGGAGAACAAGGTTCGTGGCATGTGAGCATTCTTTTCATGGAAGAACAATGGGGGCGCTATCTATCACCCACAAAGAGAGTGTTAGAAAGCCGTTTGAACCGCTCCTTGATGCAACGTTTGTTCCGTATGGAGATGAGGAAACACTCAAATCTGAGGTGGGGAAGGATGTTGCAGCCTTCGTAGTTGAACCGATTCAGGGAGAGGGTGGAGTCAATGTACCTCCAAAAGAGTATTTGAAGACCGCAAGAGATGTCTGTGATGATAGTGGAGCAATTCTGATATTTGATGAGGTGCAGAGTGGGATGGGCCGTACTGGAAGATGGTTTGCCAAGGAGCATTTCGGTGTCGAGCCAGATGTGATGACACTCGGGAAAGCGATTGGAGGTGGGTTGCCACTTGGAGCAACTCTCTCCACGAGAATCTCATTCGAAACGGGAGAACATGGCTCAACTTTTGGCGGAGGATTTATACCATGCAGAGCTGGTCTTGCGGTTATAGATGCGATAGAGGAAGGAAATCTGATAAAGCACTGTGAGGAAATTGGAGAATATTTTTAGAAGGGGCTGCGCTCTCTGAGGAGTGTGCTCGGCAAAGATGTGTGTGAGGTCAGAGGGCTGGGTCTCATGCTCGGTCTCGAACTCGATTCAAAGTGCGATGATGTGGTTGATGCTGCATTTGAAAACGGACTTCTGTTCAACTGCACAGCTGAGCGTGTGTTGAGATTTGTTCCACCACTCATAGTGGGGAAGGAACACATAGATATGGCTCTCGAGTTTCTGAGGTCTAATCCTTGAAGCTCTGATTATACCTTTGATTACAGAACACCAAGTTCTGTCAGTCTTTCGGGGAGGTAAGTGTTGGTTACGTAGTCGAGTCCTTTTCCTGCAAATGCTTGTTGCTCTGCCTTTCTGTTGAGTTCGAGCTGAAGTTTTAACTGGTATCTCCAGTAGGGTGTGTTGAATCTGGGGTCGGTCAGCTCACTCTTCAACGCCTTTATGTCTTGGTCAGTCAGTTTGTCTGATGGAAGCTCGTATTTCTTTATATCCTCGGGTTGTACACCAACAAACATGGCTGATGGTGTTGCCATGTACTCTGAGAGATGTGCACTCTTTATTGCACCGTATGCTATTGAGGCATATATTCTATAACTCCAAGGGTCTCCATCTGTAAAAACAACGATCGGGATTCCAACCTCCTCGTTCAACCTCTTTAAAAGCCGTCTTGTGCTTCTGGCTGGCTGTCCTTTCAGATGAACGAGGAGAGCGTCGAACTTCTCATCGAAGCCGTTTTCTATAAGTCTCGCATACATACCACCAGTCTCTATGGCTATCACGAACTTTGCATCACAGCTAACAAACTCAAGATTATCTACGTTGAAGGGAATTGGATATCCAGCCTCGCCCACATCATCCTGACAGTGTATCTTTCTGTCTCCCCTTCTCATATGTTCCCTGAGTTCGAGCGGTCCGAATATGGATGCACCATCCTCTTCTGGTCGCACATGGAATCTCTCTCGCTGAAGCTCAGTAAGTATTTCAATATCCTCTATCAGTCTATCACTTTCAAGCTGTTCTGAAAACTTTGCCAAGTCCCATCCTTCTGATATGTAGTAAAGCTCTCTCAGAGTGGAGCTTCTGTTTTTTTTCAAGTGCTCGTTTGTGAGAAAGTGAATCGTATAGACCATCCTCAGAAGATTCTTGGCACCCTTTACTGTTTTGAATGAGCGGACACTCTCTCTATCACCGTATGTCCATACATTACTATCTGTGTTATGCTGAATGTTCTCTTTCGTCCTTGTTGGCAGTACTATGGACGGTACTTCTCCCCTCTGCATGTCCATATAGAGTTTCTCAACTATTTTTTTCAGTCTGTCCTCAGTTATCTTTTGCTCCTCAGCCATTTTACCCCTCCTTCAAGCACTTCATCAACGTCTCCCACTACCAGCTCATCCTCCACACCTTCCAGGATGGTCAGATATTTTCCACCCATCCCCTCGACAGTGCCCTCGACAATGTATTCTATATCAACCTCTTCGTCTGGTCTGATTCTTATATCCCATGAGTAGTCGTACATATTGCCCATCATGTTTTCACTTGGATGCGGAGTAGGGTACTTTATCGTGTGCTCGCAGAGCTCGTGTAGCACAAACCTCTGGACTTTCTGTGAGAAGTTCCTCACCTTTATCCTCACCTTGTTCCCGTCCATTTCCCTATCGATGTGTATTCCCCCCACGATTTTGGCAACAATCGGCTCCACATCTGGTGGCTCTCGCTCGAGTACCTCACCCACTTTCTCTGCCATGAGAGGTAGCATTTTACTTATTACAAGCTCTTTTCCTTTCCTTTTGCTCACAGTTTCCTTCTTGGACAGATATGCCCTGAGTTTCCTTCCAACCTCTCTTAGTGCCCCTTCTATCTCTCTTTCTATTTCGGGTACGTGAGCAATCGCTTCCTTCGCTTCTGAGAGGTAAGGGATATTCACAGATGCGACATGCACCATTATCACAACCGGTCCAACCGGAATACCGCCCCCCGGCTGTTGTAATGAGTAAAGTTTCCAGTTCATTCTTTCTATCACGTTTGTGATTGCACATGCACTCTGCTGGTAAAGGAGTGGGACTTTGTTTGCAAATCTGAGTATGGTTGCTCTTTCGTCTTTGGGTAGCTCTCCACCGTATGCTATTGCACCCTCCACAAGAAATGGATAGCCTTTATAAACAGAGGGCTTTCTTGTCACGGTTGCTATGAAATCTACGTCATACTCTTTTCTTATGCTCTCGTACATCAGCCTTTCCGTGATAGGGGACAGACAGTCTACAGGGGGCGATTTCATGCTCACCGAATGGAAGGCATCCAGCAGTTTTATTGCATCCTCTCTACCAAGCAAATCTGGTCTGGTCGATGGTTCTATTCCTGCTTTTTTGCATACATCCTTTGCGGTAAGTCTTCCAATCCTCGAAAACGAGTTCACAAGAAACGATTCAAGGGTTGTATGCTCTGCCCTCCTCAACATACTCATGAGTGTTCCCAACTCCATACC
>QMVI01000003.1 GCA_003661015.1 Methanosarcinales archaeon
TGGAAGACCCGAGAGACACAGAAAGGTTCTTGAGACACTCGCAAATGATGCAAAGGTTGCAATCGAAAAGAGTGTTGAGGCGTGTATGCATCATGTGAAGACAACGAAGTTGCCGAATGGAATTGTGCTGAATGTTATTGATGTTGGAATCTTCTCCCACAAATTCACATTTCCCCCACCTGGAAAGTTGGTTGGCGAGATTCATGACAGATTGTGCAAAGAGGGAGAACCAACCATCACAATAGGCTATGGTTCGGATTTTGCAGTTATGCGTTCGAGAGGTGTTGAAATGAATTTCCCGTTGCTTGTCCGAGAGCTTCAACAGGAACTCAAAGAGGGAGGGATAAGTGGTGGTGGGCATCTTGTTGTTGGAAGCATAAAGTTCTTTGAGGGTATGAGAAAGGAAGTGTTAAAAGCTCTGGCTGAGAAAATAGGAAAGATGGAGGGAGGAGAGAATGGTTGATGTTCGCAACTTTGAAAGAATTAATGAGTACATGTGGAGGATTCCCAAGGATGAGAAGTACGGAATGAGGTCTGATGCTGTTTTGTTCGTATCTGAACTATTGTTAAGAGAGCTTGAGAGTGATGCGATTACCCAGTTGAAGAATGTTGCAACCTTGCCCGGCATAGTTGGTCCGGCAATGGCGATGCCTGATGTTCATATGGGGTATGGCTTTCCCATTGGTGGGGTTGCAGCATTCGATGATGAGGAGGGGGTGATAAGTCCAGGAGGTGTGGGATTCGACATAAACTGTGGTGTTCGTATCCTCAGAACCCCTCTCAAAAAAGAAGAAGTGATTCCGAAGATGAGAGAGCTAACAGAGGTGCTGTTCAGGAATGTCCCCTCGGGAGTTGGTTCTGAGGGGAAACTGAGGGTTGGGGAGAGAGAACTCAGAGAGGTTCTCGTCAAGGGCTCTGAATGGGCGGTTGAGAACGGATACGGTGTAAAAGAAGATTTGGTACATTGTGAGAATGGGGGGAGGATGAAAGAGGCATCATACGAACACGTGAGCAGGGAGGCGTTCAAAAGAGGAAAACCCCAACTTGGAACGCTAGGAAGTGGTAATCATTTCCTGGAAATCCAGTATGTTGCAGAGGTATATGACGATGTTTATGGATTCGAAGAGGGAGACGTTACTGTGATGATTCACTGTGGCTCACGGGGGTGTGGACACCAGATATGCACAGACCACCTGAAGGTACTGACAAATGCGTACAGAAAGTATGGAATCGAGCTAAAAGACAGACAGCTTGCATGTGCCCCTGTGAACTCGCCTGAGGGTATGAACTATTTCAGTGCAATGGCGGCTGCAGCCAACTACGCATGGGCAAACAGACAAATCATCACACACTGGGTCAGAGAATCGTTCTCTCAGTGCCTTGGCGTTGCAGAGGATGACATAGAGCTTGTGTATGATGTTGCGCACAACATAGCAAAGCACGAGTACCACACCTATCAGGGAAAGAAAAGAGGAGTATATGTTCATCGCAAGGGGGCAACCAGAGCACTACCGAAAGGACATCCAGATGTTCCGCCCGCATATCGGAAAGTTGGTCAGCCAGTTCTGATACCCGGAAGCATGGGAACTCCCTCGTTCATATTGAAGGGTGGTGAGAAGGCTCTCGAGCTGAGCTTTGGCTCTGCTTGTCATGGCTCTGGAAGAGTTATGAGCAGACACGAGGCAAAATCGAAATTCTCGGGAGCGAAACTCATAAAGGAGCTTGAGGGTCAGGGGGTGATAGTAAGGGCAGCATCGAAGGCGGTGGTTGCAGAGGAGGCGCCTGACGCATACAAAGATTCGAGCGAGGTTGTTGATGTTGTTCACAATCTCGGAATAGCAACAAAGGTTGTGATGCTCAAGCCCATGGGTGTGGTCAAAGGATAAGTCAGATAAAGTCAAGTACCAGCTCAAGTATCAGATACCAAGTCAAACAGTAATAACAGTGCCGGTATATTCACCAGCAAGCTCGAGAAGTATGGAATGTTTTTCCATTCCATTCATTATGTGAGCTGATTTTACGCCCCCTTCAAGAGCCTGCATTACCGCTCTGAGTTTTGGTATCATCCCCTCAGAGACTGTCCCGTCTTGCATTAGCTGGGAGAGCTCTTTCAATCTGAGTTGGTGAATTCTCGAACTGTGGTCATCTCTAACCTTCAAAATCCCGGGAACATCTGTCAGTATGAGCAGTTTATCTGCTTTCAGAGCTTTTGCAATCATCCCGGCAGCAATATCTGCATTAACATTCAATAAATTCCCTTCATCATCTATGGCAATTGGAGATATGACCGGAATGTAGCCTCTTTCCAGCAAAACATCCAGAAGCTCTGTTTTTACTTCTTTTACCTCTCCAACCCAGCCAAGTTTTTCGATTCTTTTACCAACAATGGTTTTACCATCCTTTCCAGACAACCCGACCGCTTTTCCACCCTTCTTTATTACCAACGAAGTCAGTTTTAGGTTCTCCTTTCCACACAGAACCATTGCAACGATGTCAAGTGTCTCCTTGTCTGTAACCCTCAGTCCATCCACGAAGACAGGTTCTTTTCCCATCCTTTCCATCATTCTACTTATCTCATGCCCCCCACCATGAACAACCACTGGCCTAACACCAGCACGACTGAGTCTGACAATGTCGTCTGCTATGTCCTCCACAATATCATCGTTCAGTAAGTTTCCGCCCAATTTTATAACAACATTGCACCCTTCCAGCCCACTTATTTTCTCAATCATTCTACCGCCGTATCCGTAATCAGACTCTTTACACTCTTTACTTAAATCTTCTCTTGAAGAACAGTGTGAGCAATGGGAGCAACACCAACATGAACAAAACAAACAGTAGATCTGTCAGACCATAATTCGGTGATGGCACCATCTCCTCACTCTTCTGGGATGGTTGAGATGGTTTCTGCTCGGGAGGGGTCATGGGTAGCAAAGCATCCTTGTACTGCTTCACAAAAAACAGAACAAGGTCTTGTGTGGCTCCCTCATATATTCCATACACCGTTATCACAAGCACCGCACCCTCTTCGTTCCCATTTTCAACCACACTGAACTTCTCTTTTGTATGATACACACAGAGTACTGTCCCTTTTGGTACCACTCCATCATACAACGTCGTATTATCTTGATATAGTGAGAGCCATATGTTCTCACCCTCAAAATCAACACCCTTCACCTCAATGGAATAACCTTGAGAGAGCATCCATTTCTCCCCACTTAAAAGTGCTATGCCCTCATCGAAAATTGGTTCTTGTGTGGCTACCAGCAGAAGGAACAGCACCACTATGAAACGCATGATATCGAATTCGCATGAGACAATTAAAAACTTATTCTAAAATTGTGTGATTTTGCTATGTGATTCATGTAATTCTGGTCGGGATAGACCTTGCTGGAAGTGAGAAGAGAAGAAGTGGTGTGTGCATACTTCGGAATAGAAGAGCTGAATTCAGAAGTGTGCATACTGATAACGAGATACTCGATATCGTTAAGGATGTCATGCCAAAATGTGTTGGTATCGATGCCCCCCTCTCCTATCATGATAAGCCGTTCAGAGACGGGGATATCGAGATCAGAAAGAGGGGATACAGAATTCTTCCTCTCACCTTCAAGGGGATGAGGAGACTGGCTGAAAGAGGGATGAGACTTGCAAAACACATCACACATTTCTCAGAAGTCATCGAGGTTTATCCACATGCATCCTTCAGAGTTCTGAATATCTCAGACATTATCTCAGAGATCGGGATGCCATCTGCTCCCAAAAACAAAGATGAATTTGATGCTCTGATTTGTGCATTAACTGCTTAGTGTTATGAACTTGGTGAGTTTGAAATCTGTGGAGAAGAAGATCCCATCATCCTCCCCTCAACCGCCCTGACCAAATCGAGGAAAAGACTGTGAATTCTTGTATCGTCTGTCAGTTCAGGATGAAAAGCAAATCCGATGATGTTGTTCTGTCTCACTCCCACGATTTTATCACCCAACTTACTTATCACATCAACCCCGTTCTCAACCTCTTCCACGACTGGTGCCCTGATAAACACACCTCTGTATTCTCCTATGTCCTTCACATTCACCATTGCCTCAAACGATTCTCTCTGCCTTCCGAATGCGTTCCTTCTCACCTTCACATTCAGCACACCAAGAGTTCTCTGACCCGGGGCTGAATCTATGACTTCCTTTGAGAGCAAAATCAAACCAGCACATGTTGCAAGTACTGGCACGCCCCTCTTCACCGCCTCCACAATCTCATCCCATATACTCTCTTTTTCAAGAAGTCTGCAGAATGTGGTACTTTCTCCACCGGGTATGACTATTCCATCACACTCAGGGATTATTCCTCTTTTTCTAACCAACACAACCTCAACTCTATCACACACTCTCTTCAACGCATCAACATGCTCGGAAACATCTCCCTGAACAGCCAAAACACCTATAAGCATTTACCAGCCCCTTGACTGTAGTGCCTCCTCTTCACTCAGAGTTCTTGCATCAATTCCTTTCATTGGACTGCCCAGACCTTTCGATATTTCTGCGAGAGCCTCTGGATTTTCATAGTTGTTCACAGCCTCCACAATCGCACTTGCCATTTTCTCTGGTTGCTCTGACTTGAATATGCCCGAACCAACGAATACGCCATCTGCACCAAGCCTCATCATGAGAGCTGCATCTGCGGGTGTGGCTATTCCACCCGCTGCAAAATTGACCACGGGCAGTCTTCCAAGTTCTGATGTCTCTTTCACGAGTTCGAACGGAGCTTCGATTTTCCTCGCAACCAACTTCAACTCCTCTTCTGTCTTCCCTTTGAGTTCCCTGATTGCACTCTGGATGAGTCTCATATGGCGGACTGCTTCCTTCACATCTCCCGTTCCAGCCTCACCTTTTGTCCTGATCATGGCAGCCCCTTCATCGATTCTCCTCAGTGCTTCTCCAAGGTCTCTTGCACCACACACGAACGGAACCTTAAACCTCTTTTTGTCTATGTGGAACTGCTCGTCAGCGGGTGTCAGAACCTCAGACTCATCTATCATATCCACACCGAGAGCTTCAAGGATTTCTGCCTCGACAAAATGCCCTATTCTCACCTTCGCCATCACTGGTATACTCACAGCATCCATTATCTCGAGAATTGTCTGTGGGTCAGCCATCCTCGCAACTCCACCAGCAGCCCTTATGTCTGCTGGAACAGCATGCAATGCCATCACAGCAACAGCACCCGCACTTTCGGCTATCTCTGCCTGCTCAGGATTTGTCACATCCATGATGACTCCGCCTTTCTGCATCTTCGCAAATCCACGCTTTATGAGTTCTGTCCCATACCTCAGCTCCTCGAGTTTCATCCTCTTCCTCCACATATATCATTGTTAAAATAACTTTTCCACTGCTTTCTCCACTTCATTTATAACCTCTGATTTGTCAAGTGTAAGAACCTTTCTATCTCTCATGAGTACCCTGCCATCCACAACACAACTCACAACATCGTATGGGGTTGCAGAGTAAACGATGTTTGAGACTGCATTGTGAAGGGGAAGCATGCGTTCCGATGTCAGGTCAAGACATATGAAGTCTGCGTTCCATCCTCTCTCGATAATTCCTGAATGTATTCCAAGGGACTTTGCTCCATTGAGAGTTGCCATGCTGAAAACCTCGTTTGCCGGGGTCGATGTGGGACTCATGAGCCGTATTTTCTGGAGAAGAGCTGTACATTTCATGGTGCCAAACATGTCGAGGTTGTTGTTTGATGCACATCCATCTGTTCCAAGTGATACGCATACACCTTTCTCAAGCATCTCATGAACCTTTGCAGTCCCAGATGCAAGCTTCATATTGCTGACAGGATTGTGTGATACCTTAACCCCTTTCTGAACAAGCAATTCTATATCAGTGTCAGATAGCCAGACACAGTGCGCTGCAAGCACATCATCTTTCAGAAAATTCTCCAGTTTTTTCAGACTGGTCTCGCCAAGCTGTTTCCTCTCCTCCTCTGTCTCCAGCAGATGTATGTGGATTCCAACTCCATCTTTGTCAGCAAGCTCCCTCACCTTCATCAGAAACTCGATAGAGCACGTGTTGGGGGCGTGGGGGCCGTACATGGCTTTTACCCTTCCATCTGCATAGCCGTTGTAGTTCCTCACGAAGTCCTTTCCTTTCTTTAACTCACTTCTTCCCCTCTCCTCATCTCCCAGTTCTATCATACCATAGGATAATGAAGCTCTCAACCCAGCCTTTTTTACAACTTCTGCTACCTCATCCATGAAGAAGTACATGTCAGCAAATGCACACGTTCCCGAACGTATCATCTCAAAAACTCCGAGCAAAGCACCAGCCCTGACTGACTGGGATGTGAGTCTGCTCTCCACTGGCCATATGTGGTCTCTCAACCATGTACCAAGTTCAAGGTCATCTGCATATCCCCTGAAAAGTGTCATTGAAAGGTGCGTATGGGTATTCACAAACCCGGGGACCACAAGGCATCGAGTGGCGTCCAGCTTCTCATCCGCAGTGAAACCTTTTGCATCGCCAACCTCCACGATTTTGCCCTCATCTACGACTATTGAAGCTTTGAATGGTGGTGTGCCATCTCCTTTCAGAACAAATCCGTTCTCAACTATCAGCTCTGCTATCATGTTCTCCCCTCACCTGTACTCACTTATCTTTCTCTGTATTTTCGATGTTCTCTGAAATTCAACCATTGCCCTTTCAAGCCCCTCCTTCAGAGGTATGTGATTTATTTTGCACCATTGCTTGAAGCTATCGTATATCTCCGCATTCACCAGTCTTGGTCTCCTGAGACGTTCCTTCATCAAAGATACCTCCCCCTCCGCTCTATCTCACTCACTCTCTCAAAGACCTGCTCTGCCTTTGAAAACTCTGAGGAATAGCCATCTTTGAAAGCATCAACCAGCTCTTCACTGACATGGGTCGCTCTAACACTCTGTATGTAAAGATGCACATCCATTCCAAACCCCTCAAGTGTGGAGTCAAAAGAGGAGAGACCAAAATCTATCAGGAAAAGCCTCCCCCTGCTCAGTATAAAGTTTGAGGTGGTTAAATCTCCATGCACGATTCCGCCCATGTGGAGTTTTGCTGTGAGTCTCCCCGCCTCCCTCGATAACTCCTCATCTATGCACTCTCTCAGAAGAGGCCCATCGAGATACTCAAACTCGATATGATAATCACCGATTCCGTAGATGATGGGGGTGGGAATTCCAAGCCTTCTTGCAGCACTTGTGAGTTTTGCTTCGGCTCTCGTTCTCTCCTTTCTAAGACTCGAATCGAGCTGAGGGATTCGATATCGTTTCGAAATGCGTTTCTTAATGACTCTCTCTCCCTCGAGAATCACCTTTGCCTCCGCACCCATACCTATTAACATCATCAAAACTATGTCGATACTTATTTAAGCTTCTTTCTCATGTGTGATTTCTATGTTAAGCGTAAATGAAGGGGCTTATGGAATTGTTGAGGAGATGCTTGACTACTCTGAAGAGTTGAAGATAAGGGCTCATGAACTTTCGAACGGTGCCTTGGTCGTGGACTGTGGTGTGAATGTAGAGGGATGTTATACTGCGGGTCTGATGTTTACTGAGGTGTGCATGGGTGGACTTGGAACCACCTCGCTGAGAGTGGAAACAGTCAAAGGAATTCCACTGACGTTTATCGATGTTGTGTGTGACCATGTTGCTATTGCATGCCTTGGAGCACAGAAGGCTGGATGGCAGATAAGTGTGGGTGATTTTTTTGCGATGGGGTCTGGACCAGCGCGTGCCCTTGCTCTCAAACCAAAGAAGACATACAAGAGGATAGAGTACGAAGATGATTTTGACCATGCGGTAATAGCTCTGGAGTCGAACAAGCTACCTGACGAAAAGGTGATGGAGTTCATAGCAGAGAGTTGTGGGGTTGATGTCTCGAATACGGTGGCACTCGTTGCACCAACAGCATCCATAGTGGGAAGTGTTCAGGTCTCGGGAAGAGTTGTAGAGACAGGTGTGTTCAAGCTCAACGAACTTGGGTATGACACACGAAAAGTTGTCTGTGCAAGTGGATGTGCTCCAATTGCCCCGGTTGTGAAGGATGATGTCGTTGCCATGGGCATTACGAACGACAGCATAATCTACTACGGGTCTGTTGTCATGAGTGTGAAGGAGTTTGATGAGGAGATATTCAAAAAGGTGCCATCGATTGCCTCGTCCGATTACGGTGAACCATTCTACACAGTATTCAAGAATGCTAACTTCGACTTCTACAAGATTGACCCGAACATATTTGCACCAGCAGACATAACCGTGAATGACCTGTCAAGCGGAAAGATCTATCAGTTTGGAAAACTCAACGAAGATGTTATTTTGCAATCCTATGAAATAAAAACGATTTGATCTATTTTATTTTATTTTTGTAATTTTATCAGAACATTCTCAATCACATCGAGAGAGGCATCTGTCTTGAAAAGTGTTCCACCATAATGCGTTTTCGATGCTTTATATCCTTCTTCTGCGAGGGCATCGAGGAGTTTTTCCATGGTTGGAGGAGATACCGAGAGTCTTCGGGCGAGTAGGTGGCAGTCATAACATGTTGGAGTGTCAAGTTCAGAAGACAGTCTGCTCAAAAGTTTCAAAGCTGCGTTCTTTGAATTGAACTTCCCCTCTCTGAGTTTTTCAGCAACCCTGCCACAAAATTCAGAATCTTTGTAGCTACCAATCCAAATAGGTCCACAATACACAAGTTTTTCACCACACCTCTCACACTCCCTCTTTTGCGAACATACTCCCTCTTTCACCTCCCTGTACCCACACTTGAAACAGTGTAAGATGTGTCCCACATCTTCCAGCATCCTGTCCGCATCCTCCACACCCTTCCTGAGCAACACAAATATGCGATAATAATGGATGCTGGAGTAAGACAGCAAAGGTACCATAGCCTTCCCATACTTGGCAAGAGAACACGCAACCGCATACAACAGTATTCTAAGTCCAACTTCTGCATGATACTCGGTTTTTAGAGGGAGTGCATGGTATTTTCTGAAGGCGGTTTTCCTATGCACACCCGATAACGTGGCTCTGTCTGTTGCTGTCAGGAACAGTCCCTTTCTCGCACAAAAGGCACCCGAATCAAGAAACGGTGCTGGTGAGCCAAACGGGTCTATATCGACGATGTCAAACTTTCTTGCCCTCATCAGAATATTTGCATCCTAATTCAGAACCTCCACTTTCCTGCCACACAACTGAGTGTTTCTCACACACAGCTCGTATGCTTCTTTGTTCCAGTCATTCAGTACAACCTCTGCCCCGCTCTCATTTGCAACTCTAAGTCCCCTTATGCCGGTTGCTGCAAGTGCATCAAGATAACTGATGTTCTCGGCCTCTTGAAGCAGGGAGACCACGCAAACTGTCAAATCTCTGCTCATCTCCTGAAAAGGATTGTAGAAAACAGGAGCTGATGAGGGAGGATATGAAGATGTCTAATCCTGCACAGGCACTTCAACAGTTGTACTGCCCTCTGTTATTCTGATTGTCCTCATGTGACTACAATCGTCCCGCTCATGATTTTTTCGAATCCTTCCACATGGAAATGATAAACACCCTTTTGCGTGAAGGTGTATGAGAAAATATCACCGTAGTCCATTCTCTGTGGTTGCCACAGTCCCTCATCGCTCACCAAAACAAATACAGGATTGCCAGATGACTGGTAATGCACGAAACTCACTGTTCCACCAACACCTATGCTAACATTTTTTGGTGTGACGCTGTAATCAACGAGCCACACAGTAATGTTTTTAGGCTGTTGGATTGGAGGTTGTTCTGGCTGGAGGGTTTCCTGAGGTTGGGGTTGAGTTTCCTGAGGTTGGGGTGGGGAGACAATCTGTTCCTCACTCTCGGGCGTGATGTTCTGGAGCTGTTCTGTCATATTCGACTGCTCGGAGGATTGCTGAGGAGATACACACCCAAGAGACAATAACACCACCACTATGATAAGCACCACAAATTTCATATTCAGCATACTTGTTTGTTTATTCTAATAAGTATTAAAGCTTACAGACAAAGACTAAATATAAATAAGTAAAAGTTTGGAAGGGTGAGGAAATATGCCTAACTTCATAGAGAAGCTATTCAAGCCAGAGAGAAGGGAGACATCTGATGAGGACTTTGTGGAGATAGAGACATATGAATACAAAGAGGTGAGTGAGGAAAAGCCAGCGACTATGTATGTGAAGGTGGCTGAGCTCGTAAGTCTCAACGATATCAACGAAGTAAAGAAACATGTGTATGAAGGAAACATCGTGATTGTCAACATAGGTCCAATGGGAACAGACAGACTTGTTAGAGAGAGAGTTATCAAGGAACTGAAGAAAGTGGTGGATGACATAGAAGGAGATATCGTTGGTCTGGGAGAGACACAGCTCATATTGACACCTTCGGGTGTGAAGGTTGACAGAAATAAAATAACAAGCGTAAGGACATGACAACGCAAGGATATGACAACGTACACAACAGAGATACAGTGCCCAATCTGTGAAAAAGTCTTAAAGCTCAGATGGGAAGAAGAAAACATACCGTTCTTTGGAGACATAATGTATATAAGCGGTAGCTGTGAGTGTGGATTCCGATACACTGATGTGATGTTTCTTGAGTCAAAAGGAGCTTCCCGATACACATTCGATGTGTTGGGAGAAGATGACCTGAATGTCAGGGTTGTTAGGTCTGCATCAGGAACTGTGCGGATTCCGGAGCTTGGTGTGAGCATAGAGCCAGGTCCAGATGCTGAGAGTTTTGTATCGAATGTTGAAGGGGTTCTTGAGAGAGTCAGGTCAGTTGTTGAGATGATGGAGAGATGGTGTGAGGAAGAGGGAGATCAGAAGAGAGTGGAGAGATGTAGAGAACTGATAAAAATGATAGATGAAATCGAGGAAGGGAAAAGGAATGTGAGACTGATAATAGAGGACCCCTATGGAAACAGTGCCATTATTTCCGAGAGAGCAATTTATGAGCCACTCACAGATGAAGAAAGGGAAGCACTCTCAAAAGGTCCAAAAGCATTATTCAATAATGGAGAATCTGAAACTGCTTGAGAGAATGCTTCAAACTGTGAGGCAGATGGATGTTGCCTCAATAGAGATTCCAGACTGGAAGTGTGTGGGATGTGGGGAGTGTTGTGTGGGGGAGGAGAATTTTGTAAGAGTATTCTACACAGAGGCGAAGAGACTCTCAGAGGTTATGGGTGTGGATGTGCATGACATCATAGAGCCAAATCCCCAAACTATTTCTGGTGTTCATCTTGGCTGGATTTTGAGAAGAGAAGACAACAAATGCATATTCTTTGATGGAGGAAGAGGGAGATGTAGAATATATCAAAACAGACCAATCGTGTGCAGAACATATCCGTTCATGCTTGACTTTGAGGAGGGAAGAATCGCACTAAGGGTCTTTGAATGCAGAGGGCTTGGAAACAGAAACTCCACATCCCCGCATTCCCTGAAGAGACTTCTCAAATAGAGAATGATATGTGAGCTTGAAGAGGATATAGAAATCCTGAAACTGCTGGGCTCATCTGACCGATTGAAGTCATCTGACGACTCTGCTCACACCGTCTGACTTCTCTATGTATATCACGTTATCATACTTATCGCTGAACGAGTCGTCGTGTGTTATCACGAATATCTGTCTGAATCCTTTGACGTTCATGATCTGGGTGGAAAGATTCTCTCTCCTCATACTATCCAGATTGACAGTTGGCTCATCAAGAAAAACGAAATCTGTATCTGCAAGCAATTTCAGTAATGCAAGTCTGAGTGAGATAGATGCTGTTATCTGTTCTCCCCCACTTAGCTGTTTGAAACTTCTAAGTTCTCCACCTTCTTCCACAAACACATCGTATATGCTCTCTGGCTCCGATGACCATATGAGTCTCTGTGAGTATGTGCCGAGTGTTTCGCAGAATATCTCGTTTGCCTCCTCACCGACTTCTCTCACAACTCTCTCGACCACCATCGATGAGGCTTTCTTCAATGTCTCTCTCACAAAAGAAACAAACTCAAGAAATCCCTTCCTCGAGTTCAAATTTCGCTCCATCTCAGAAGCCCTCTCAATCACATCTTCAAGCTCTTCTTTCTCAGACATCGCTTTCTCCATTCCGCGTTCTATTGTCCTGATGTGCTCATCAAGAGTTCTTAGAATCTCATCGAGTTCTTTCTTTGTCTTTATGAGTTCATAATGCTCCTCATCCTGATAATGACTCAATATTTCCTCGTATTTCTGCCATTCATCATCTATCATGCTTTCAATCTTTGATATCTCAAGTGATAGTTTTAGATGTTCATCAAGGTCTTGCTCGTATCTCTTTGCAGTTGGCAGTAGACTAAGATATTGCCTATAACTCTCCTCCAATTCGTTCATCAAATCTTTGAGTGTGTTTATTCTTGCTGGCACTTCGGAAAGAGACTCCAAAAATGCGAGAATTTCTCCCTGTCTCTTATACTCCACTTCCAGTTCATTCTCCAAGTCTTCAAGTTCTGAGAGCATATTTCTCTTTGCCGTGAGCTGACCTTTAAGCTCACTCTCTCTTTTTCCGGGATTTCCAAGTCTTTCAATTTCGTGTTTGATTGTCTTCACAGCATTATGCACATCTACATCTGTTTCAAGACCAAGCTCTAAAAGAGCTCCTCTTATACTTTCACTCTCCTCTCTGATGATGTTCTCACTTTCATTTATCGACGCTCTGATGTCCGCCACATCCCTAAGCTGTGAAAGAGCTTCATCATACGCACCTCTGAGTCTTTCAAGTTCTGCACCCGGAGAGTTGAGTTCGGATAACGCCTCACTGATGAGTGCAATTTCGTGTTGGGTTTTTCTCATATCTTCCATCTTCCTCTCAATCTCACCGCAAAAGTACTCTCTAAAATCATTCACGAGTGGACAGTTCCTTTCAAGTATCGGACACTTGTTTCCCCTTTCCTCCTTCTATTTCTTCTTCAACTCATCAACGCCCTTGCGAAGGTCGTTTAGCAACCCTTCGAGATATGCCATTTTCTCTTTGAGTTGCGTCTCCTTTTCAGCAAGAGGTTTCAGCTCTTCGATTTTCTTTGTTATGTCTGCCATTCTTTCCTATATCCTCTCCCTCTCCTCCAGCTCCCTCCGTGCCTCCTCCACTCTTCTCCCTGCATCTTCAACCCTCTTAAGCCTATCCTCAACAACGGACAGCAACTCAAGAAGCTGTTTTTCTCTTTCAACGTCCTCTTTAATCTCCTCTATGTTCTTTTCAATACTCAGACACTCTCTCATGAGAGAATTCCGCATGTCAATCTTTGAGGTGAGGTGCTTTATTCTGTTCAGACACTCTACATGCTCCATTTCAGCCTTTCTTCTCTTTTCCTCCTCAGCCTCAAGCTTTTCAAGTTCATCTTTCAATCTTAGATACTCCTCATACTCACTCTGAATCCTGATAACCTCATCATATGCATTTTTGCTCTCTTGAAGTCTTTTTTCCACCTCTTCAAGCCTTGCGTTTATTGCATCTCTCTGTCCCTCCAGCGACTTTATCGTACCTCTGAGTTCTGCAAGCTCGTCTGCGTACTCTTCCATGCTCTCAAGTTCTGTCTCCACATCACCCAGCATCTCTCTAACTTCGTCCCTTGCACTCGAATATTCTGCAAGCTCGTACTTCAATCTCTCAATTCTGTCCAGAACCTGAGGATACTTTTCAAGCCTTATTCTCAGTTCTTTCATCTTACCTTCCAGCTTGCCAATCTCAACCTCGATTCTTTTCCTGACTTCCCTCAGATTATCAAAAGCCTTGTCGTACTCGTCTATCCTCAAAATCTCATTGAATATCTTCCTCTTTTCACTCCCCATCATGAACAGAGAGTTGAATGTGCCTTGAGGGACTCCAACAAGCTGTTCAAAAAATGGTGAAAGTCTCTCGCTCTCCAACACACCTTTGAAAATCCTGTCCTTTATCAGGTCAAGTACATCCTTCTTCCCCTCAATCTTGAAGTTTTTTGATCTGACAGAGTATTTTGTATTTTTCCCGAGTCCCCTTCTTATTTCATATATTCCATCCTCACTCTCAATCCAGACTACAACCTCCCCCGTCTTCTCTCCCTTCCTCAAGAATTCATCCTTTCTGTAAGGAATGTGGTCAAACAGAACATACCCTATCGCTTCGAGTATTGTGCTCTTTCCAGCACCATTCTCACCAATTATTCCATTGACGCCCTCAAGAAACTCTATTTTTTCTCTCTTGTATGATTTTACATTCCTGAGCTCAATCTCCCGAATCAGCATGCTTTTCCTCCATCATCCGGAAAGCCTTTTCAAGCGTTTCATATGCTCTGTCGATGTCTCCTTTTGCTGCAGTTCCCTTCACATCGATCAGCAACTCACTGAGTGATTTTGACCATACTGAATATCGGGCATCAGACCTTACAATCGCTTCAATTACATCCCTTTCAACATTCTTTATTCCGCTTTTTGCTCTGTAAACAGGAGTAGGTGCAAGATGTCTTTTAAGGGAGACATCCACATAAAGCGGATTCAGTCTCTCCTTCACAATCTCCTTCACTCTCTTGAGCGATAGAGAGTTTATGGAGAACCTCAGGTTTCCAGTGAGGGTGAGAGATACTATTGCATCATTCCCATCAACACCCTCACAGACCCTGCGGACTATCTGATACAGCTCATCTGGAGATTTCGCATCACCAACATCGACTGCAATCCTCTCGATCTTTCTGACAGAAATCTCGACAAACTTCGCTTCCCCATCACAGATATGGTAGAATCCCTTTGGTCCCTTTTCAGATAACGATACTGTTTCAAGACTGCCCGGGTTGTATATCCACCCATCCAACTCAAACTTTGTGTGATAGTGTCCGAGTGCAAGATAATCGACTACCCCTTTCAACTCCATTATCTCGTCGAGAGAAAGACCATCCCCCATCCCATACGAATAGGGACCCACTCCACAGTGCATCATGAGGATTGTGCAGTCTGCATCCTCCTCTTCCAGCTCTTTCTTTATTTCTGGTACGTACAGTGGAGTCTGAGAGCCAGCATACCCAACACCGCACACTACCACTTTCTAACCAACATCAACATCAATAACTCTCTTTGAGAGGATTCCTTCGTTGGCTTTGAGTAGAGTAATCAATCCCTGCCGGTCAAGAGCTTCGAGCCAACTGTGTCTGTCCCTGAAGTATGCAAGGTCATGATTTCCCTCTATGACGAACACAGGAATTCCCTTCAATCTTGAAAGAAGTTCATATGCCTGAAGATATGTGAGGGCGTTGATGTTTCGTTTGTGGAACAAGTCCCCAGATATCAGTACAAAATCCACATCGTTCTCGATGGCATGCGAGACTACTTGAGAAAATGCCCTACCAAAATCGATGAACCGCTGATGGAGTCCATACTGTACATATCCGAGATGCACATCTGCTGTATGTATGAACTGTGTCATACCGCTCATTCAACCTTCTTTATGAGTTCTAAAACCTCATCCCTCAAACTTGGAATGCTCCCTATCGTGCGCCCGGAGTGAACCACATCCCCGTATGGATACAAAGCAACCACTATTATGGTGGATTCATCATCGTTCCAGTGGGCTGCGAGAATCTCGACATTCAAGCGAACTTCTTTGTCCAACACACCCCTGTACACAGAATACCTCGCATCAAAACCGCTATCTGTCTTGAAATCACCGTCCTCAACATGCCTCAACCCAGTTATGTCGAGTTGCTCTACGTAAGCCTGAATCATCTTGTCTATGATCTTTTCCATGACTGGCTCTGGAAGAGATACTCCGCCCGGCACAAGTACTCTTGCGGTTATGAGTTGCGCAGTAGATGATTCAACCGGCATGGAGGGAATGCTCTCTGAGATGGATTTCTTGGATGAATACTGCTGGACAGCAACGTTCACGCTCACATTCAATCCTGCAATCTCCTCCTCAAATGTCTCATAACTCACATTACCAACTTCTGTCCATCCCTCACTTTCAAGCACATTATCGGGTATCACAGCTGGCCAGGCTTCCTTTGCTTCGAGACATCCAAGCACAAGGGTTAATGACAGCATGAGTAGTACCAAAGCTACAAATCTCATGCTCTACTATCGTTTAAGCGCTCACATAAATGTTGCGGTGGATGTGAAACGACCGACTCCATGACACACATTAGAGTGGGTTGTTTATAACTAAAAAGTTATAACAAAAGAATAGAAAATTATTAATAACACATGTGATATTGGGGATTGAGGAATGACATGAAGACGATTGAGGAGATAAATGAAAAGATAAGGGACGGGAATGTGAATGTTGTAGATGCACTTGAAATGTGCGACATAGTTGAGGAGCTCGGAGCTGAGAAGGCTGCGAAAGAAGTGGATGTTGTGACAACAGGCACATTCGGAGCAATGTGTTCCTCCGGGATGTTCTTCAACCTTGGACATGCAGACCCCCCCATAAAGATATCGAGAATGTGGCTTAACGATGTCGAGGCATATGCAGGCATTGCTGCTGTTGATGGTTATCTTGGAGTGACACAGATATCAGAAACAAAGGGGCTTGAATACGGAGGAGGGCATGTGATAGAGGAGCTTGTTGAGGGGAAGAGTGTTGAGCTGAGGGCAGAAGGGTTCGGCACTGACTGTTATCCTTCAAGAAGGGTGACAACTGAAATCACACTGGCAGATATGAACCAAACAATCATGCTCAACCCAAGAAACAGCTATCAGAGATACAACGCTGCAACTAATTCAACCGAGAGGGTACTGTACACATACATGGGAACACTGCTACCAGACTATGGGAACATCACATACTCTGGTGCTGGTGCTTTGTCTCCTCTGTGCAACGACCCGAACTTTGATGCAATCGGAATCGGTACGAGGATATTCCTGTGTGGAGCGAAGGGCTACATAATAGGAGAGGGGACACAGCATGACCCAGAGAACAACTTCGCAACACTCATGGTTAAGGGAGATCTCAAAGAGATGAGCACCGAGTTTTTGAGGGCTGCGGTATTCACAGGGTATGGAACTAGTCTGTACGTGGGGATAGGTGTTCCGATTCCAGTACTGAATGAAAAGATAGCGTCAAACTGTGGTGTGAGGGATTGTGATATTGAGACCAATGTGTTGGACTATGGAATCGGCAGAAGAAAGAGACCGATACTGAGGAAGGTGACATACGAAGAGCTGAAATCTGGTTCTATCGAGCTTTTTGGGAGAGAGGTAAAGTGTTCGTCTCTTTCAAGCATTAAAAAAGCAGAGGAGATTGCAAAATTGCTTGCAAAGTGGATAAAGAAGGGGGAGTTCCTTCTAACACCTGCAGTTGAGTCTCTTCCAAGAACTGGTTCAGCCAAACCAATGAAACTCGCAAGGAGAAAGAAGAGGGCAAGTCAGATCATGAGTAGGCAGGTTGTTGTTGTGCGCCCATCCGAAAGCATACGGGATGTTGCAAAGAATCTCATAAAAGGTGGATTCAACCATCTCCCAGTCGTCTCTGAAGACGATAAACTGGTTGGCATCATCACTTCATGGGACATATCCAAGGCGGTTGCGAATGGTCTTGTGGATGGAAAGGTAGAGGACATAATGACGACAAAGGTTGTGTGTGCGGTTGAAGATGACCCAATTGAAACGGTTGCACACAAACTAAAGAAATACAAAATATCTGCTGTGCCGGTCGTGGATTCGGAGCGCCATGTCATTGGCATGATAACGAGTGAGGACATAAGCAAATTGCTTGCAAAAGGGGAGTGATTGAGATGAAGTTGATGATTGAGGTACCAAAGAGTGTTATCAGAAATCCAATAATATCAGAGGTTGTGCTGAACACAAAAGCCAAACTGAACATAGAGAAAGCCAAGATAGACCATGATGGAGGACAGGTGATACTCTCTGTGGAGGACGAGGATGTTGAGAGAGTTGTGTCTGCATTCAAAAAATGGGGAGCGAGAGTAAAAAAGATAAAACATCCAGTCGTGATGGATGATAACGCCTGTATATCATGTGGTGCATGCATATCGGTGTGTCCAACCGATGTTTTCAGTTTCGATGACGATGGAAATATCAGAGTGGAGGAGGAAAAGTGTATAATGTGTGAGCTGTGTGTGTATATGTGCCCTGTCGATGCACTAAACGTCCTTGAATAAGGAGGTGGGGATGGTTCAGATTGTGGGATCTGTTGCAGATATCTCTGAACTCTGCTCTGAGGAGCTGGAATACGCAGACTTCATCGAATTGAGAATAGACCTGCTGGGTGAGAGGTGGGGTGATGCAGTAGCTTAGGCTGAAGAGGTGGGTTTCCCCACCATAATTACGTGCAGAAAGAAAGAGGAGGGCGGTGAATTCGAGGGAGGAGAGGTGGACAGAAAGAAGATTATGATGGACATACTTGACAGGGCGGATATGATTGACGTTGAGCTATCATCCATCTGGATTGACGAGGTTGTTGAAAGGGCTCGTGAAATCGGTACCCGCACGATAGTATCCTACCACAACTTCGTTGAGACTCCAGCGTTGGATGAAATGATGGATATATTCAAAAAAGAGCTTGAGAAGGGAGATGTCGGTAAGATAGCAGTGATGCCACGGAACAAAGAAGATACCCTCACAACCCTTCACGCGGTTTGCACAGCGTCCCATATGGGAAGCGTTTGTGCCATCTCAATGGGGGAGATTGGAGCGCCCACTCGAATAATCGCACCCCTTTATGGGTCTGTGCTTACGTACGGTTCGCTCGGAAAGGGTACAGCACCGGGACAGTATTCTGTGAGAACTTTACGGGAAGGATTGAAAATATTGGGATTGAAATCTATCTGAATGAAAACTGGAGTGCTGAGTGAAAAAAAAATCTGGATGAAAATTGAATTGAGGAGAGGAGGATGAAGCCAATAGCGATTTTCGAGGAGAAGGAGTACATCGATGGCAGGCCAAGAGATGCAATCACAATAATACTAAAAACAGTCGGATGTTATCGAGCCAGAGAGGGCAAGAGCTGTCTCATGTGTGGTTTCATAAGGGACTGTGTGAGGAGGGTGCTTGAACCTGATGAGATTGTTTCTCAAATTGATTTTGATAGAATTGAAGAGGGGATGATTGTAAAGATTTTCACATCAGGCAGTTTTTTTGATTAGTCCGAGGTCCCAAAAGAGGCAGGGGAGGAGATTTTGAGGAGATTAGGTGAAAAGGGGGTCAGGAGAGTAATAGTGGAGAGCAGATGTGAATTCATAAATGAGGGTATTTTGAAGCATGCAAAGGATTTGGTTGATTTGGATGTGGCTGTTGGATTAGAGACGACGAATGACGAAATCAGGGAGGAATGCATAGGGAAGGGAATGAAATTTGAGGATTATCTGAGGGTGGTGGATATCGCATACAAACTCGGGGTAGGTATAAAGACATATCTTCTACTGAAGCCACCGTTTCTCTCAGAGGTTGAGGCAATCGGAGACATCATGAGATCGATAGATGACATCATGGGGCTGGATATCCAGACAAGAATATCGATAAATCTGTGTAATGTTCAGCGGGGTACTGTTGTGGAGGCATTGTGGAGAAAAAGAGAATACAGACCTCCATGGCTGTGGAGTGCTTTGTACATATTGAAATACTGCAAAGGAAAGTATCCAGAGCTTGTTCTGATGTCTGACCCTGTCGGATATGGGAGGGAGGGGGGGCCTCACAACTGTGGGGAGTGCGACAGGATGGTGGCGTCTGCCATCAAGAGCTTCTCTGAAACTCAGGATATCAGACATCTCACCGACACTTTCAGGGTGGGGTGTGAGTGTTTAGAAAAGTGGAAATGGGTACTCAGGCTCGACCATAAAGGATACGGTACGAGTCTCTTTGCCTGAATCTTATTTTTCCTGCTTATTTTCCTGATTTGATTTGCCCATCTGGTTGTCCATTCTATTCATGCGGGCACGTACAGATTCTGCATGTGCATGCAGTCCCTCAAGCTCTGCGAGTGTGCATACTATTTCGCCTATCTTCAGAAGTCCCTCTTTGCTGAGGTGCTGAACACACGAAATCTTCAAAAAGTCCAGAGTTGAGAGAGCTGAGTAAACCTTTGCCCAACCACCCGTGGGGAGGACATGATTCGTACCGCTTGCGTAATCGCCTACCGCAACAGGCGTATATGCTCCAAGAAACACAGAGCCAGCGTTCTTAACCTTGTTGAGAATGTCCTCTGAATTCTCTGTCATTATTTCAAGATGCTCTGGTGCAAACTCATTTGCAACCTCGATACACTTTTCAATGGACTGTGCCACAAGTATCATGGAATTCGTAAGAGACTCCATCATGATACTCTTCCTCGGCTGTCCTTGTAAGAGTTCAACGATTCGTTTTCGTACCGCCTCTGCAAGCGAGACAGAGTCGGTAAGGAGTATTGAGATGGCATGTGGGTCGTGTTCTGCCTGTGCAAGCATGTCCCACGCAACATAATCAACATTTGCATTCTCATCCGCAATTATCAGCACCTCAGATGGTCCGGCTGGGGAGTCTATATCGACAACCTCCTTCACAAGCATCTTGGCAGCAGTAACCCACACATTACCTGGCCCAACGATCTTTTTCACACTTGGTATGCTCTCGGTACCATATGCCATCGCAGATATGGCCTGAGCGCCCCCCACTCGATAAACCTCTCTCACACCAACAAGCTCAGATGCAACCAATATATACGGATTCACACTTCCATCACTCTGGGGTGGAGAACACACACATATCCTTTCAACACCTGCAATCTTCGCTGGTATGCAACACATCAACAACGTGGAAGGATAGCAAGCCCTCCCTCCGGGAACATACACACCCACACTCTCGATGGGTGTAAATAGAAGACCAAGCTCTATCCCTTGCTCAACCTCCTCCATCCAAGAGCTTGGCAACTGCATGGCGTGAAATCTCTCTATTCTCTCAATTGCACCTTCGAGAGCTTTCAGACTCTTATCATCCACCCTCTCATGAGCCTCTTCAAACTCATCATCCTCAACCCTAATGCTCTCGATGCTCACACCATCTAATTCTTTTGTCAGTTCATAGAGGGCAGAATCCCCATTTTCTCTGACTTTTTGAATTATTTCTCTTGCTTTTGGTATCGCCGAGTCAAAAGAGATACCCCTCTTAAAAAGTCTCTCTTTCTCCTCATCGCTGAGGTTCTCGAATCTCTTTACAAAAATCATATTAAAGAAACGCATATATGAGAATAAAAATTTACCTTTACCTACCAAACCTTCTCTGCCTTTTCTGGTAGTCTCTAACCGCTCTGAGGAAGTCAATCTTTCTGAATGATTTCCAGTTCACATCTGTGAAGTACAGCTCTGAATACACGCTCTGCCATACAAGGAAATCCGCAAGTCTCTTCCCGCCCGCCCTTATTACCAACTCTGGGTCGTGGGGAAAGAGAAGATGCCTCTCCACATCCTTCTCATCGATATCCTCTGCCCTCAGCTCTCCCTCCTTCACCCTCGTAAGAATTTTTCTTATCACATACGTCAGTTCTTTTCTGCCCCCAATACCGATGGACACCATCACCTCAGGATACTTATTTCGGAAGGGGAGGACTTCCTCCTCAACAATCTCCTGCCCGCACAATTTGAAGAGTTTCACCTTGTATCCAGAATCCCTGAACAGTGTGTATATGCTATCTGCTATGTTCTTTGAGAGCTCCTCTCTGAGCACACCAATTGGCAGAATATCAATATACACAGATAGCAATTTTACTCCCAGCTCAGAACACCATTTTACTGTGTCTGCCAACTTTTTTATCCCGTTCCCACACACATCCTGTTCAGTGAGGATGATTGTGATGTACTCGGGTAATTTGCGTGAGAGGATGTCTCTTTTCAGCTTAAACTCATAGGGAAAGAGAATGTTCATAGACTAAGTTAATATGGAAGTTGATAAATGCTTTATGATGTGAGGCTTTGAAGATGTGGAGGGATAAATCACAGGCTCTGCATATAATTGCTGGCGTATCTCTGCTTACCATACCCTTTATCGGAGTTCATGTACTTTTTATTGTGTGCTTTTTAGGAATATTTGGCTCCATAATTGCTGGAAACTGGCTCATATCTGACGAGAAAAGGAGGGGGGCGGTGTATCTGCTTGTAAGTGCATCTGTTTTATTTGGTACTGTACTCCTCTCAAACACTGTTTACAGCATGGGTATTGCAACCAGAGCTCTCCCTCTGTTTGTGGCTGGAGCTTCACTTGGCGTTGTAACGTTCGGGGATTTCATTCTCAACATCCTCATAAAAGAAAGTTATGCAAAAAAACCAAAACTTGGAAAGGTTTCAACATCCATGATTTTTCTGGGGGTGAGTATCTCAATAATACTGGTCATGAGTGAATGGATTATCAAATTCACGAATACACACATTAGCATAGATATGATGATATTTCTGTCAACGCTGGGAGGTATCTCAGCATCGTTATTTGGCTCGATTACGCCCAGATACATGTACAACCTCACAGTACCAATTGGTTCTGCAATGGTGATGTGGCTGTTCTTTGATGTGGGTTATTCTGTACCCTCCCAGCATCTTGCCATGGTGTTTTTACTTGCCCTCGGACTTGGGTATCTTGCTCACAGAATGAGAATTGCAGACCTTACCGCATTGTTTTCTGCAACGCTCATCGGAGTTCTTGTGATTTCGTTTGGAAACATATGGTGGTTCCTTCTCGTACTCCTCTTTTTTGTGGTGGGTGGTGGATTCACAAAATACAAGTACTCTGTAAAAGAGGAGCTGGGAGTTGCGGAGGCGAGTGGTGGAGTAAGGGGCTACACCAACGTCTTCTCAAACACACTTCCTGTGCTGGCTGTCGCGGTGATGTACAGGATATTTCCAGACATGGATTACGCACTTTTCTGTGCTTTTGTGGGAGGGTTGTCGTGTGCAATAGCAGATACCCTTGCAAGTGAGATTGGAGAGACATCCTCTTCACCCCCGAGGCTGATAACAAATCTGAAAACTGTGAAAGTGGGAACAGATGGAGGGATAACTTTCCTCGGAGAGGTTGCATCGCTGTTTGGCTCATTGCTCATGGGGGTGGTGGCATCACTGTTTCTGGTAGCTGGTTATGTGGGGGTTGAGGTGGAGTGGGTGGAGGTGATGGTGGTGAGTGTGATGTGCGGGATGTTCGGCTCGAACATAGATAGTTTATTGGGAGCAACCATGCAGAGAAGAAGAAAGATTGGAAACAGTGGTGTGAATCTCCTTGCAACCACACTCTCCACGGTACTCGGACTCGTCATCGCAGTACTTTAATACTTTTTAATCAGATATTTGGATGTGAAGGTTGCTCTTGTAA
>QMVI01000004.1 GCA_003661015.1 Methanosarcinales archaeon
CGAGCCCCTCTTCTATGAGTTCTTTTATGTATTCTGATACTGCTTGTGGTGTAACACCTATCTTTTCAGCAATCTTTTTCTGTTTTATGTTTGGCTGATGTGCAGCAATCTCAACCAAAATCTGGAATTTCGTTATATCTTTTTTGCGATGCAGTACTTCAACCATATATTTTCCTCCATCAAATTCTTTCCTGTGCCAAATCTATTCTCTGTCCTTTTACCACAAGTTCATCTGAGCGACGGGCAAGAGATTTTACCCGAATTGGGCTAATTTTCATATCCTTTGATATATTTAAAATTGATTTATTTCCCTTTCTAACATGTTCCACGATTTCCATAATCTCTGGCATAATCTCAGAATCACTGGCAAATGTAATATTTAGCACCTCTGCAAGCTCATCCATTGTGCATCTGATGGACATCTGAACCTTTCCATATATACAGTGGTACTCCATCTCAGGTTTTTCACCAGGTGCAGGCATTCTCCACCCAACATCAAGGAGTGCACATTTCCTAAGTGTTTGTATAGACTCTTCTATCCTTTCTTTTGATTCTTCGAGCTCTTGTGTAATCTCATCTATCGTATACCACTTATTTAGTAGCAGGGAAAGTACGCTTTTTGTGAGAGGTGTTGCAAGAGCCCTTAACAGAACAACAAGTTCTGAAGGGTCATCAATTAATTTAGTACGCTTTGGCATCTCATCTCCTCACATATTAGTATACGTTCATATACTTATACAGTTCGATAATGATATAAACGAGAAAAAAACTCCACTTACTTGCATGCTTAGAGTGACATTCCTTGGAACTGCCGGCTCACTTCCAACAGTGGATAGAAACCCATCTGCAATTGTGGTCGCAACGGATAATGAGTCCATCTTGTTGGATTGTGGGGAAGGTGCACAACAACAGATGATGAGGGCAAAGGTGGGGTTTGGGAAACTATCTTCAATCTTTATAACTCACTTACATGCTGATCATGTACTTGGAGTGCCCGGACTACTTCAGACGCTTGCCTTTTTCAGAAGAAAAGACCCTCTTGCAATATATGGCCCAAAAGGGATAGCAAGGCTGAAGAATTTTTTTCATCTCATGGGACTTTTCAAACCAACCTATGAGGTAAAAATAAAAGAACTAACTCCCGGAGATAGTGTTAGGTTGAAAGGATACACAATGAAATGCTTCAAAACTGTACATGGAGTACCATCGATTGGTTATTCACTGGTTGAGGATGAGAGGCGTGGCAAATTCAACAGAGAGAAAGCTGAAAAGGTGTTGGGAATCCCCCCGGGACCTCTCTATTCAAAACTTCACAGGGGAGAGAGTATAATATGGAAAGGCAGGGTGATACATCCCTCTGAGGTTGTTGGTCCTCCCAGACCCGGGAGAAAGATTGTTTATACAGGGGATACGCGTCCTTGTTATGAGGTTGTTGGAGAGGCAAAGGGCGCAGACCTTCTCATACACGATGGAATGTTCACATCAGACCACGAGAAACTTGCAAAAGAGTTTCTTCATTCAACCGCAAGAGAAGCAGCACTCACCGCAAAATAGGCGGGAGTAAGAAGGCTGATACTCACACACATCAGTGCAAGGCATAGTGAGGAGATTGAGCAGATACGCAAGGAAGCGAGGGAGATATTCGAAGAGAGCGAAATAGCCCATGACTTGATGGTAGTGGATATTCCATACAGCGATTAAAATCTTAACTTAACTTACAGACATCCTGACAGGTTCGAGTATCTCATTTAGGTACATGGATGCGCTTTTCTTCAAATCAAGAGGATGAACCTTTTCCATCATAAACGCCTTCTCAAGCTCATCTATGTCTTCAAACTCGATGTCCCCTCCATATTTTTCAGGTCTTTTTATCACAATTCTCTCATACTTTGGAAATATGAAGTATCTGAATATCTCGAATACTGGGTTGTCCTTTACAGTTCCAGCTGGACACAATGCTTTCTTTAACTTCACCTCCACCTCCTCCTCACTATCATCCACTGATATGAAGTTCCCCTTGGAGGACGACATTTTCTCACCATCGAGTCCGAGGAGGATTGGTGTGTGGATACATACCGGAGCAGAATAACCTATCTTAGGAAGATTCTCTCTTGCCAACATGTGTATCTTCCTTTGGTCTATGCCACCAACAGCAACATCCACCTTTAGCTTTGCAATATCAGCAGCTTGCATCAGTGGATATATCATCTGCGAGACCTTTGGATTCTCAACACTTCTGGATACCTCATCCATACTCCGTCTGGCTCTCAATAAGGTTGTATGTCGGGCAAGCATGAGCACATCCAGTATGTACTCTTTATCAAGCTGATATGAGGACCCGAGAACGAATTTTGCACCTTTAAGTCCCATGGCTTTGAAGCATTCCATGTTCATATGGGCAGTCTCTCTCACCTCTTCAAGAGAACCCTTCTCATTGAGGTATGCATGGAGGTCTGCCAACAACACGATTACATCAAATCCAGCATTTTTGAGGTCTATGAGCTTATTTACGGTCAAAATATGTCCGAGATGAATCTTTCCACTTGGCTCATATCCTGCATAAGCGGTTGGTTTCCTCTCCATCTTCATCAATGCCTCAAGTTCGTTCACTGTAATGACTTCAACTGCATTTCTACATGCAAGTTCAATCCTTTCTTCCAGTCTCACGTTTGCCCCCTCCTATAACCTAAAGATTTCTTGGTCTTCCAGCCCTATCATAACATCTCCAACTTTCCATCGTATATGGATATGCGACGATGATATGAACCTCACCTGTCTTCCTAAACAGTTCAAGGTCTGCCAGTGAAGGAGATGGATTGGGTGTTGGATGACTATGAACAGACCCAGCATATCGAACATTTGGCATCATGTAGAGGTGGAGTACTGCCATCACCTCTGATGATTGTGTTCCTGGCAGAATCACGCACTCCCTTATTATGCCTTCACGAGCTGAGAGCAATCCAGCAAACTCATTTGGATGGTTTGATTTACTTGCAGCAAGGATAAACTCCAGTGCCTCCCTCTCAATTGCCCAAACACGCCTTCTTTCTTTCACAACATAACATCTTCCAAACCCTTAAAATGCTTTGCTATAACTTCAGTATATGCATATTCTGAGATTGGCAAATCCAGAGAATGTGGTTGGGATTGGAGTCCATTTACCAGATGATATGACAGAGGTAATGAAGACAGCCATCTTAAACTCGTTATTAAGAGCAAAGAAATGGGCAAGAATTGTGGTTGTTTGTCCATACAATTCTGAAAATATGTTCAAAAGATTCGAGACGATTACTTCAGATAATCCTGCAAAGGAACTCGTGAAGATGATAGACAATGAGATTGAAGGGGGCGTCAGAGGAAATCTTTCAGCTAACAAAACACTTTCAGCTCTGAGGAGGAGGGGAATAAATGTGAGGAGGGGGGTGATTTTGGAGAGGGCAATCAACCACAGCATCTTGGGTCTGGTACCAGTTGGCATAGACGAGGGGCAAGGCGTGGATGAAAAAGTTGAGCTTGGTTTGAGAATTGCAAAATTACTCTCTTAGCTTGGTGAGAAGATAAAAGTCGGCGTCCTCTCTGGCGGAAGAAAAGAGGATAGAGGTAGGAGTAAGGTGGTTGATGATAGTATGGAGGAAGGAGAGTTGATAGCCTCGGTATTGAGGAGCAAGGGGATTGTAGCAGAACACGTGGGCATTACGATAGAGGAGGTTATTGGAGAATACTCTGTTATACTGGCTCCAGATGGAATGAGTGGAAATATTTTGTTTAGAGCTCTTGTACTTGTGGGTGGGTGGAATTCATGGGGAGCGCCACTACTCACAAACGAGCTCGTGTACGTGGATTCATCAAGGTCAAATAAAAGTTTCGAGAGGCAGATTGCTCTGGCAAGCGCCCTCGTTAGTTTAATAAAGAAAGGTTAATATATAGATAAACAAAACATTAGACACAATCATTCATTTTGTGTTGTTTTGGGGGATTGAATATGAGTGATCCAGAGGAAACGATAAGGCAGTGTGTTCAAATCTTGGAGAGAATAATGAATGATGATTCAGTTCCGAGGAACATAAGAAGAGGTGCAGAAGAAGTTAGGAACATACTTCTGAGAGAGGATGAGCCTCCGGCTATGAGGGCTGCGACAGGCATATCCATACTGGATGAACTGAACAACGACCCGAACATACCTCTTCACACAAGAACACTTGTTTGGAATATAGTGAGCAATCTTGAGACAATTCCGGTGGAGTGAGAAGTGTGAAAGTACTTGTGAGTGACCCACTTGCAAGAGAGGGTATAGAAGAATTACTCAACCACGGATTTGAGGTGGATGTTATAACAGGGCTCAGCGAGAGTGAACTCTGCAATATCATAGGGGAATATGACGCGCTGATTGTTAGAAGTGGAACAAAGGTTACGAAGAAGGTAATAGAGCATGCAACCAACCTAAAAATAGTTGGGAGGGCAGGTGTTGGAGTCGACAACATCGATGTTAGGGCAGCAACTGAGAGGGGGATAATAGTTGCAAATGCCCCTGAAGGGAATACTGTGTCAGCAGCTGAGCATACAATAGCCATGATGATGGCTCTTGCGAGGAATATTCCTCAGGCTCATGCTTCTCTCAAGAGAGGAGAATGGAACAGAAGCAAGTTCATTGGGACAGAACTCAGAGGGAAGACGGTTGGAATAATTGGGCTTGGAAGAATTGGAGCGGAGGTTGCCAGAAGGTGTAGCTGTCTTGAGACAGAGGTCATAGCATATGACCCTTATGTCTCAGAGGAGAGAGCAAGGAGCCTTGGTGCAACTCTTGTATCACTTGACGAGCTGATTGCCCGTGCGGACATCATAACAGTTCATACTCCCCTAACCAAGGATACAAAGGATTTGATAGACACCGATGAGTTTGATAGGATGAAAAAGGGTGTGAGGATTATAAACTGTGCGAGGGGGGGGATTGTAAATGAAGAGGCACTGTACAATGCCATAAAGGAGGGAAAGATAGCTGGTGCTGCACTTGATGTTTTTGTGAGTGAGCCACCAACGGGCAGTCCATTGTTAGAACTTGAAAATGTCGTCGTTACACCACACCTTGGTGCATCTACCGAAGAAGCTCAAATCAACGTTGCAATCACCATAGCAAGACAAGTAATAGATGCGCTTGAAGGGAAGCCCGTAAGGAATGCAATCAATATGCCATACATAAAGCCAGAGGTGTTATCTGAGGTCAGACCCTATATCGAATTAGCAGAGAAGCTTGGAAAATTCACAGCCCAGCTCATCAGCGGATATGATACATTAGAGGTTGTGCTTGCAGGAGACATTCCAAACAAAGCAGACGATGTACTGACAATTGCGAGTATAAAAGGTGTACTTGAGCCTGTTGTGGGGTCTGGAGTCAACTATGTAAATGCAGAGTATCTTGCAAAAGAGAGAAGGTTGAAGGTTATCAAGAGTACCAAAGAAGAGGGGGATATATTTTCAGATGAGATAACCATAAGATTGTTCTCCTCTTCTGAACAGAGATATGTGACTGGGTCTATCGTTGGTGGTGTGCCAAAGATTACAAGAATAGACAGTTATTCGATGGATGTTGTACCTCGAGGATATATGGTTGTTGTTTGGCACATAGACAAGCCAAACATCATAGGTCCCTGCTGTGTTGTGCTTGGAGAAGAGGGGATAAACATCGCAGGTATGCAGGTGGGAAGAATAGAAAGAGGTGGGGAGTCAATAATGGTGTTGAGTACTGACAGCGAAGTTCCAGACGATTTGCTTAGAAAAATAGAAGGAATAGATGGTGTATTGAGTGCAAAACTCGTAATTATTTGATTGTGAGTATGAGTATGAAGGAAATTATCATATGTGATGACGTCAGGAAACGATTTCCTGATTTAAGGGCATTTCTTATCCTCATAAAGGATGTGCATATCGAAAATACTTTAAAAAACTTGGAAGAATTCAAAAAAGATGTTTTTGATGATGTAAAGAGAAGATATTCTCTCCATGAGTTAAAAGATGTGGCTATATTCAGAGCATACCGGGACTTCTTTTGGGAGATTGGGGTTGACCCTACCAAAACGAGGCCCGCATCTGAAGCTCTGATAAGAAGAATCCTCCAAGGCAAACAAATCCCGAGTGTCAACACTCTTGTCGATGCCTATAACTTGGCATCCATTGTATCAGAGGTACCTTTAGCAGCTTTTGACTATCAGACTCTTCAGGGAGAGCTACTGATGAGATTCGCACAGCAAGATGGAGAGTTTGTTGGGATTGGTATGAAGGAAGTCAAGTTAAAGGGAAATGAAATCGTAATCTCTGACTCGAAGAAGGTGATTGCCATATATCCTCATAGAGATTCTGATGAAACAAAGATAACAACTGAGACTAAAGATGTGTTGCTGATGGTATGTGGGGCGCCGGGAGTTGGAGAGGACATACTTAACAAAGCAAGAGATATCGCAGTTGGTTATATCAGAAGATTTTGTGGTGGGCAAGTTGTTTGATTTTTTTGATACTATCTGATTCTCCATTTTGAATGATTTGGTAAATTAGTTTTGATTTACTAATATCCAAGATAAATCGAAAATATTAAATCAAGCTAATGGTTAACATTGACTGATGAGACATGAGAGGATATCGTGGTTCGTGATAATGATTTTGATCACAGCATTTTTGGGCTGTATTTCTGAGAAGGACGAGATTGTTGTACTGTGTGCTGCAGGAGTAAGGGAGCCAGTGGACTCATTACTTGAAGATGTTGATGGGATTGTTTGTATCTATGGAGGGACTGGTACTCTATTCAGCAAGATAGCCTTGGCAGAAGAGGGAGATATTTTGATAACTGGTTCTGAATGGGATATGTTGATTGCAGTAGAACGGGGATGGGTGGATGACTACGAGAGGCTTGCACCCCACACACCTGTTCTGATGGTGAGGTCGGGCATAATGGATGGAATAGACAAAATAGATAATGCCAGTGAACTACCTGATGGGCTACGTTTATCTTTGGCAAGACCAAATTCATGTGCCCTCTCTCACATCCAAGAACAGTTTTTCGGAGACAGATATGAAACAGTTCTATCACAAGCAGTAACACTCAGAACGACCGTAAACGAGATGTGTGAGGATGTGGTGAGTGGAGTGGCTGACGCATCAATAGTTTGGAGAGCATCCGCACTTCCATACGAAGAAAAAGGAATGGTCAGAATTATCGAGTTGAAAAACTCCTCAGAAGAATGGGTGTGTGGTGCTGTGCTTTCAAATTCGTCAAGTTCTGAACGAGCTCATGAGGTACTTCATATTTTGAAGAATGATAGAGTGTGGGAGAGTTATGGGTTCACATCGATTTCTTGATATTATGAAATCATATTCTGAGAGAGTCCAAAATCTTTTCAGGTCTGGTAGTATTTTGCCTCTAATCTCCATGATATATCCTTTGTTGGTTCTTCTTGTGATAGCCAGTCTTCTCTTTGGAGCTCTTTCCATATCCTTTTCTCTCTCTTCAGAAGTGCTGTCTGCTGTTAAGTTGAGTATTATTTCTGCAACCTCAGCCACTTCCATTGCATTTCTGCTGGGTATACCACTTGCATACACGTTATCAAGAACCCCAAAATCCCGACTCATCTCGGTAATAGAGACACTGGTAGAGTTGCCTGTCGCAGTTCCTCCTCTCGTAAGTGGACTCGCACTTCTACTTCTCCTTGCACCTCTCTCTCCGGTGGGAGAAATTCTTGCATCAGCTGGTGTGAAAATACTGTTCACTCTCAAAGGTGCGATACTCGCCCAGCTATTCGTTGCATCCCCTTTCCTCATACGTGGGGCACAGTCAAGTTTTAGGATGGTAGACACAAGACTCGAAAGCGTTGCCCGTGTACTGGGCGCCTCACCTCTAAAAGTGTTTTTTATGATTACCTTGCCCATTGCACAAAATGGTATCTTTACAGCCACTATGCTTACATGGGCAAGGTGTATGGGGGAGTTTGGAGCAACACTCATGGTAGCAGGAGCAATTCCATACAGAACCGAGACCTTGCCTGTTGGAGTTTTTCTGAATACATCAACTGGTCAACTCGAACTGGCAATAGGATGTGCATTGGTGCTACTGTTGGTGTCGTTTTCAAGTATGTTAGCGACAAAGTTGTTTTTTAGTAAGTAAAACCTAAGGATTTATCTGGGGATTTAATCTTCCCCTTCGTGTTATTTTCATTTGTTCCTTCCAAACTGCAGAGGGTTGTATAGTATTTCTTTAAATCATCAAAAGATCGTCTGAGCTTTGGCAAGTTTTTTGGTGTGTTATTTATGTGAGTTGAAAGGACCTCAAGCGTACTACCAAGTGTGCTGATATATCTTCAATTCATCCAGTTTTTTGGTTTCCTCTGTTCTTTTTGAAATCTCCTCGGCAGTTATTCTTGCTGAAATCAGCTGAAATAGGCAGAGGGAATTTTGAATCGATACAGAGATATTTGTTGTTTTCGACAAGAATAGAATACAAGCATCTAGTATACCAGTACCAATGTTCTTCTGGAATGAGGGTCTGGTGTGTGGGAAAATGTCTTTCAGTAAGTGTTCGAGTTGCAACTTTCCAAATCTTGCTCTTGCATGTTTAACCTAGAACATTGTCTTGAGGTCGGACGTTATCGTTTTGAGGTTCTTCAGAGGGTCCTCCCATTCTGCCAATGTCTTCCATATGCCTAATTCTTTTAGTGAGGTTACAAACGCACCTTTGATTACATCTGTCTTCTTGGCAATTGCTGAGGAGAACAAGCTTTCAAATATTCTTGCAGAGTTCTTGTAAGGATTTAGCAATCGCCCCGTCAATTAGGATTCATACATTTTACAGCCCCCATCGATAGTTTCACCCACTGTGAATCTGTTCAGCACATCGCCACTATATTATTTAATTCTGGTTCCAAACTAAGAACAGTAAGATTTTATACTATATTTTGTAATTTGAAATCACTATCAGTCGACACCCAAGCGGCTGTAGTCCAGTGGCAGGACACAGGCCCCCCAAGCCTGTAGCCCGGGTTCGAATCCCGGCAGCCGCATTATGAATACTTTTTGAGAAGTAATATTCACATTCATTTTTTGAAGTCCCCTCGTGCTCTTTATCCGTTAGATTAATAAATAAGAGCACCATACCCTCTCTCGTTAAAATTGAATGAGGTATGGAATATGGCTGAGAAAAAGAACTTTGCTTTAAGGAATGAAAATGGTGAGGAAGTTGGGGTATTTACCGGAAGACAACCAAGACAAGCAGCTCTCAAGGCGGCAAGGAGGCTTGGGGGGACAAAGGACAATCCAGTGACCATAAGATTAAGGGAAAAGGGTACAAAGAAGGTTCATGTTTTTGAAGGATGGGTCGAGATCGTGGATGCACCAGCGAACAGACCTGCATGGATGCCACCTAAGATAAAGAAAGCTCATGTGAGAAAGATAGGTATAGAAACTCTTGAAAAACTTTAACTTTAATTTTTTATTTTTATGCCGACATCCAGAGAAGTAGCAATCTTCGAAGCGGGGATAAAGCTGGGGGCACTGTATCACCAGTTTGTAGGCACTCCAGTTAGTTTGGAGAGTGCTGAACTGCTCGAAAGGGCGATTGAGCGTAGCGTGTTATCACAACCATTTGTTAAGAGTGTGCATGTATCTATAAACAAGGATTTGATAAAAAAAAGTGAGAATAGATTCGGCTATTGTGAGCTTGAAGGGAAAATGCTTCAGGTTGAATTGTTCGTTGAGGTGGAAGGAGAAACTGTAAGAGCTTTGCTGGAGGTAGATGAGACAGGATATCCACTAATGAGACTGGAGGAATGATGTGGAGAGACACGTCATAAAGATTGGAGGGGGTTTGATGATGCAAGTGCCCCCCATCATCAACGCTTTGAGAGATGCAGGAGTGAATGCATTAATTGTTCCGGGAGGGGGCATTTTTGCAGATATTGTCAGGCTTATCGATTCCAAGTTTCTCCTTTCTCCATCTATTTCACACTGGATGGCAGTAGCTGCAATGGAGCAATACGGGTATTTTCTCTCAGATGTGGGTGGGTTGAAGACAACAAAAACTCCGAGATTTGATGGACTGTTTGTTCTTTTGCCATATGAATTCTTGAGAGGAGGGGATATAGAACTACCAGATCAGAGCTGGGCAACGACATCCGACACAATTTCCGCCGTCATTGCCCATAAGTGGAACGCAAAACTTTACAAGGTGACCGATGTTGATGGTGTGTTTGTGGATGGAAAGCTTATGAAAGTCGTAGATGCATCAACTCTCTTATCTCGAAAAACTTGTATAGATGATAATCTTCCTCATTTTCTCATCCATAAAAAAATGGATTGTGTTGTGGTTAATGGAAACTTCCCTGAAAGAGTTGTAAAATCGATTAAAAGTGGAGAAGTTGAAGGCACTTTAATAAGGGGGAGATAAATGCTCGAAAAAGCTAAAAAAATTGGGAAAAAACTTGTTGAGAGAGGATATACTGATTCTTTTTTCGGAAACATTAGTTTCAAAATAGGGGATAAGATCTGGATCACAAAGAGCGGTGTTCCACTTGATGAGCTTGAGGATGAGAGTTTTGTGTTGCTACAAAACCCTCCTTTAAGCGAGTCCTCCTCAGAATCACCCACCCATATCAAAATATATCAAGAATTCGATGTCTCATCAGTCATTCATGTACATCCATTTTATTGCATCCTCTGTTCGATGATTTTTCAAGAGGATTTTGTAGAAAGTAGGACAGAGGGAAGGATCTTTCTGAAAAAGATAGCTTTTTGTGAGGGGAAAGCTGGGAGTTGGGAGCTTGCCAACTCTGTTGTTCAGTCTCTCAGGAGATTCGATACAACAGCGGTGGTTGCTAGGGGGCATGGACTGTTTTGCATTGGCTCAAGTATCGATGATGCATACCTGAGATGTGTTGTAGCTGAGAATGAGTGCAAACTCTGGTATCACTGCAATCTTTTTCCTCCTTGAGAATATACATATCCGATTGCAACACTGTATATGAGGTAGGAAACCAAAACCGCAATTCTCTCATCAAGCAGATATGCAAGAGGATAGCTCTCTATTCCAGCGAAATGAATCAAGAGAGGTAGCAAAAACGATATCAATGAAGCGGTCATCAATCTTTTACCTCTTCTCTCAAATACATAACATCCCACAATACATATGATGAAACCCAAGATGAGGTACCCAAGAGGTACATCCTTTCCAGCCACTTTTATTGAGTAGACTGTTTTTACCATCCCCTCTGGAACAATCACAACCTCATCTATTCTGGAGCCACCCTCCCCAACCCCGATTAACTTGAGATACATTTTCTCTCCTTCGAGCAAAGGCATCTCCACATAATGCCATCCCACATCCCCAACAAATCCACCCGCTCTAATACCAAGCTCAGACACATTCGTTGAAACATACACTTCAAACACATCTCCCCCCTCAACCGCGTCTGTCACATTAAAACCTACAAAAACAATCTCCCTTGGATTTTCAAATTTTATTGTGAGATACGCATATCTGTATATTGTTACAGAGTTCCCGCCCGGAAGAAGCGCATCTGTGAGTTCATCGTTTGTCGGAAATGCAGATATGGTTATATTTGAGTGTGAGAGGGAAATGCTACCATCAATCTCAGCAGTATCAACAACTACACCATGCATAAGCAATAGGGCAACTACTAAGAACAGCATATATTACACAATGGGTACTGGATATATAAACATGCTTTTATATCAATAAAAACAAAAAAGGGTTGAATGCCGACTCTGATACTGTGTGTAGATAGGGATAATGACTTGGGGGTAAAAGCTGGCATCAAAACACCAGTGATAGGGAGGGAGAACTGTCTCAACGCAGCAATGAAACTTGGAAGTGTTGACCCCGAGGACAGTGACCTAAACAGCATCTTTGGGGGGATACAGCTCTATGATGAGATGGTAAAGGAGGACAGAGAAGTAGAGATAGCGATTGTTGCTGGCGATTCTCAGGTTGGCGTCCGTTCTGATGAGATGATTGCATCTCAGCTCGAGGAGTTGAGAAAGAGATATGGTGGATGGGATGTTGTTCTTGTGTCAGATGGCGCCGAGGACGAGCAGATAGTCCCAATTGTGAATTCCAGATTCAAGATAAACTCTGTTAGAAGGGTTGTAGTTAAGCAAAGTCAGAATCTTGAAAGTGCCTATTATCTACTAAAAGAATTCTTTGAAAATAGAAAAACGAGGAACTCTATCTTAATTCCATTTGGTCTTGCACTGCTATCGTATTCAATTGCCTTGGTATTCGGTAAAACTGAATATGCAATCTCGCTTATTGCGGGAGTGGTTGGAGCATATGTGCTTCTGCGAGGACTTGGGGTGGATACTTTTGTTGGAGACTTGAGGGAGGGAGTAGTTCGTGCTCTGAGAGGAAGAAGTCCCTCGATGGTTTTCTATCTGCTTTCAATATCTCTATTCGTAATAGGAAGTGTTGAGGGGTTGTTAAAGTTGTGGGTGTATTACACAAACGCTGAGATATTCTACGGATACTTCTCGTTGTTCTTGATATTCGTGTTCTCTTCACTCTGGTGGTATGTTGGTGCAACGATGTTCTTTACATTTGGAGACCTTCTTGAACAGTATCTAAAAGGCGAATCAATTGAGAGCGGCATCTCCCATCCGTTCTTTGTTCTTGCCGCAGGAGTTCTTGTATGGGGTGCAACTTCATATCTACTCTCTTCCATAGAGGCTGGAGCTGAAGGTGGATTTTCTGGTAGTTTCATCAGCTTCGTCATCACAGTTGTGCTATCGATTGTCATAACATTCGCAGGTGTTTTTACCTCATCGAGAATTATGAGGACGAGAGCATGATACACCTGTGTGATGTGTGTGGTACACGGATTGCAGAGTTTACTTGCCCATTGTGCGGTAGAAGAGTGTGCAGGTCTTGCTTTACAAAAAAAGGTATATGTGTGATGTGTGCAAGAGGCAGAATTTATTGAGTCCGGCTTATGGATTACTTTTTAGGTTTCTTTAAAACAATACACCTCCCCCTCGTTCCAACTAACCTTGAGTTAGTCATTTTTGCCAGCTCAGTTCCCACCTCTTTAATATCCATTGAGGTCAACGCACTCTTCAATATCCTTACCTTAACAACCTTACGCTTATCTATCTGTCTCTTTATTTCTTCTACGACTGAGGCAGTCAGACCTGCTTTTCCACTTTGTACAGTGGTCTCAATCTCCACGATTGCTTTTCTGTCTTCTTTTTTCATATTTCTCCTTCCTCAGCCTAACTCTGTAATATGATAAAGGATGTTTTACTTTTATACAAAGTTTGTCTCGTCCTACGCAGTTTCCATACGTTTCCATTGTCTTACATGAAGGGGGTGTGTACACAGTACCAGTTGACCCCGCGATGTGTTCTATCTGATAAGAAGCCAATTTCTCATCAAAATCTGGTAGATTTCTGAATAAGTCGAGAATCTTCCCTCTATCCCATCCTATTGAAAGAAGGAATGATGTAAGTGCGAACCGAAGTGTGTGCGATATGTTTATACTCTCTCTTATGAGTCTTATCGCATTTCTCATGCATGGAGGATAGAATCTTTCTGGTCCGTACTCAATCTCCCCATACATTTCCTTCCTCTTTTCAAGTTCCTCAATTATCTCATCCAGTTCAATACTCTTACAAAAATTTGCTGGAACATCCAGAGGCAGTCCATGTTGCACTCTCTGTCTTATGGCTTCTTGAATTATTCTCAGTAATTGAGGATGTGTTAGTTTGAGCATACCTCTTTTTAGAGAACGGTTGATAAGCCTCCATGATGGGTCACCTATTGTATTACTGAGCCTGATATAATCCGAGAAATGGATGACGAAAATACCCTCCTTCTCTTTCACATCTATGTCAAGTTCCTTGCATAACCATACTGTGAGTTCATTCCTTCTCTCCAATCCCTCATTATTTTTAATCTCTTCAAGCCAGTTCCTTATGAAATTGTGTGATGCTTTTGCCTCCATCACTGCATATCTTCTTATCAGGTAATTGTCCTTTATACAGGATAATATCGCTCTTGCAATCGGATACGAAAACAGCTCATTTTCCATCTTAATCTTAATTTTATTTTCCACCTCAATTTCACTTTCAAACTCAGGATTTTCAATTTTACTTTTCTTACTCTGCCCCAAATTCGTTTTCTCAATCTCACCCTCAAGGGCTTGCTTTATTCTTTCCAAAGCCCTCTTTCTGGCCTCTTCATAGTCTGGAGAGAGAATTCTGTCTATTTCAATCCCATGTTCCTTAATGTAATCCACCGCACTGTTCAAAAACGGCAGGTTATAGAAGTGTCTGAGTTCTGGCTTGAATCCTGCATACATTATACCGCTTCAACTCTTGGTGCTACTATATACAATGCTTTTATTTTGTCATCTGCGAAAGAGAAAGATATCTTGATAGGGTAGTCTATTCCGATTTCCAGCGTCACAATCCCTCGTCCAAACGCCCTGCTCTTTGTTATCGATCTCAGATAGTCAAGAGAGAATAGAGACCTTACATCATCTCCCTGAAGGTCTATTAACTCATCTTTTCCGAGCACAAACCTGAGTTTGTCAGTATCTCCTTCAGTTTCTATATAGAACGACTCGTCTTCAACCCCAAGGGCGACGTAGCTACCAACAGTTGATGCAGCTTTTATAGCCCTCTGTATCGTGCTTCCATCCACAACAACCTTTGCAGGTAGTTGAATCTGCGGGACTTTCGGTATCTTTCTGATCGTAGAAGGGTCTAAAAGAGACAGATGGTATCTCAGTCCTCCCATTACAATCTTAAGTTTGTGATCTTCAAGCTCAAGCTCTACCATGTCCCCACGCTGAGCCATGTCAAGGACAGTTGATAGCCTTTTCAGGTCAATTCCAAGGTCATGTGAATCACTTTCGTAAATGTCAAAGGCGTCCTTCTTCATTTCAAGTATAACCATTGCAGCATTTGCAGGCTCAACAGCCTTCGAAATTATTACCTCCTCATCGGTACTGAATATGCTCTCATCAACTAGTACTGACACAACATCTACTGCATCCTTGAACAACTCAGCATCAATGGTAGCTTTGAACATTTGTCTCCCTCGAGTTCATTTGAGTGCATATATTATTAATATTTTCCTTATTTCTTAGGTGGTGATTGAGATGGACAAATCCGACTTTCTTTCGGAGAAGGTAGAACCGATAGATCTGGATGAGGTGTGCAGTGTTGGTGCAATTGCCAAAGCATTCGAGCGCACATCATTTCAAAGCAGAAATCTGGCACATTGCGTGAAGGTGTATGAGGATATGTTATTAGAAGACAACATTACCATATTTCTTGGGATTTCAGGTGCCATGGTTCCAGCAGGCATGCGGAAAGTTATATCAAAGATGATTAGGGTTGGAATGGTTGATGTGGTCGTATCAACCGGAGCAAACCTATATCATGACTTATTTGAAGCTCTTGGATTCCATCATTATCTGGGAAGCTGCAGTGTTGATGATAAGTTGCTTGCAAAATACAGAATAGATAGAATATATGATACATATGCGGATGATAATGATTTCATAGTACTGGACGAGATATTGTATGACATCATCGAACAAATGGAACCAACAACATATTCAACGAGGGAATTCTTTCATCTCTTGGGGTCTCACATCAGGGAGAAACAATCTATAGTGAGGACATGCTATGAAATGGAAGTTCCGGTTTTCTGTCCCACAATACACGATAGTGGGATAGGAATTGTGCTCACAAAGTATTATGAGAGAGGTGGGGAGTTGAACATCGATTTGCTGAGAGACAATTATGAAATCCTACAGATTTCGTTGAAGTCAGAGAACACCGGAGCCGTTTATATAGGAGGGGGAGTTCCGAAGAACTATATACAGCAAATATCTCCAATGAGACACATCCTCGGCTATGAAGAGAAAGGGCATAAGTACGCAATACAGATAACCACAGATGACCCTAAATGGGGTGGATTGAGTGGCTGTACTTTGAGCGAGTCAGTCTCTTGGAAAAAGTTGTTGGAACACTCAAAGAATGCAACTGTTTATATGGATGCTACCATAGGACTCCCATTAATTGCCAAGGCAGTAATTGAGAACGTAGGAGATGAGCTTTCGAATAGAAAAAGAGCAAGGTTTGAGTGGGCTGGAGATAAACTCATATCATTAATATATGGATGAGGTGGGTATATTGGAGATTGATTAGAATATGTTGGACGAACTAAAAAGAAGGACCCAAAGATATGAGGAGCTTTTGAGAGTCGCACTTGAGGGGGCGGATTTTATTGTTCAGAAAGATGACCCTCTCTACGAGGATGCTCTTGAGCTTTACGAAATGGCAAAAGCTTATTATTCTGATGGATTATTCTTCCTCAGGAATAACGAGTATGTGAATGCGCTTGTGAGTTTTAGTTATGGGCATGGTCTTCTTGATGCAGGTATCAGACTCGGTATGTTCGAAGGGCAGGGGTGGAAATGAAAAATTATGTTGTATCACTTGAAGCAGCATGGATCGTTAGAGATGTGAAAACTACAGACGATGCGATTGGAGTTGCAATTGCTGAAGCTGGGAAGCGCCTCAACCCAGAACTTGACTTCGTAGAGGTTGAGGTTGGGCAAACCACCTGTCCATACTGTGGTGAGGTGCTTGATAGTGTATTCCTAATAGCCAATACAGCAATTGTCGGTCTTGTGCTTCAGATGAAGGTTTTTGATGCTGAAAATGAAGACCATGCAGCAAGAATAGCAAAAAGTGTGATTGGTAGGGCACTTAGAAACATCTCGTTAAGTGTTGTTTCGGTGGAGCCACTCGCATGAGGAGAGTAGCTCTTAAGATAGGATATATCGGAACGCACTACCATGGTTTTCAGATACAGCCCGATGTTCCCACTATTGAAGGAGAACTTTTCAGAGCACTGAAGTCATTGAAGTTGCTTGAAGATGAAAGGGATGCAAAGTATGCGAGAGCCTCAAGAACCGATGCGGGTGTGCATGCCATTTCTCAAGTGATAGCATTCAATACACCAACCCCAGAACTCGCTCTGCCAAGAATAATAAATACGAAGCTACCCCCAGAGATATGGGTGTGGGCAAGAGCAGACGTTCAGAGTGATTTTCACCCCAGACATCATGCGATATCGAGGGAATACGAGTATTATCTTTACAATGAGGGGTATGACGTATCCAGTATGGAAGATTGCTGTCGTATTATAACTGGGACTCATGATTTTTCAAACTTTTCAGAGGGATGGGGAAATGTGAGGACTCTTGATAGGGTTGATATGTGGGTCGAGGGAGAGTTTGTATGTTTCAGGTTTGTTGCACGTAGCTTTTTGAAAGGTATGGTTAGAAAACTTGTTGGCGCTCTAAAGCTGGTGGGACTTGGTACCAGAGATGAAGAATGGTTGTGTAAGATGCTCAAGCCAGAGGTTTTTAGAGAGGGTGTGGAACCTGCTCCTGCATACGGACTTGTGTTGAAGGATATCTCGTATAATGGGGTCGAATGGAGTTTAGACGAGTATGCAATCAAGAGGATCAGGAAACTCATTAGACATGAGCATCAGTACTACGCAACAATGGCAAAAATCTCAAGATATTTTATGCAGTATCGGGATTTTCTTCCATAACCACGTGTTTTCTCTCCTCTTTGACAGAATCGTAGTTCGTCATAATCCCGTTTTCCAGTATTATCACATAGTCAGCAGAATTCTTCAAAGCCACTGAAAATCCTGGTTCTGCACCAAACACAATAGTCTCCTTTCCCCTTTCGTTTGCCTTTGAGAGAAGAGGTTTGAAGTCTGCGTCTCTTGTCACAAGAGCCAGTGTATCTATTGTTGGATTATGCACTATCTCCATTCCTTCGATGGCAAGCATCACATCGACATCTGTTGTACATATTACTGGTTCAAATCCCTGATTTGCAACCGCCTCAACAAGTTTTTCAGATGCGTATTGATTGAGAAAAACCTTACCTATCTTTACGTCTCCGTAGTCTTTTAGCACATCCCTTATCTCTTCGAGATTTATTTGGAATTCCTTTCTCAACATATTTGGACCATCAACTAACACACCTATCTTCCTTCTTCCTTTCTTGCTTCTAAGATACTTACGAATAGATGCAATACTCTCGAAGCTATCTCTTGAAGGGTACTTAATATTCTCACTTCCTTTAACTAAGGTTTGTCGATTATCGAATATAAAAGTTATCTACTATGAGGTAATATATAGGTCTAATGGGCGTCATAGCAGTTGTGGGCGAATGTTCAGAAATCGCACGCTACATACCAGAAATTCCCATTGTTAGTCTGGAAGGGATAGATGACTTTAAAGTAGCAGTACTTGAAAATGAGTTTGATGTGGTTTTTGTGGCGGATAAATGTAAAGGTGGCGGGATAGAGGTTGTCAGGTTCATGAAGGAGATGGGGCACCTGAGTCCTGTTATAGCTGTTATGGATTCTCGAGATATTGGTATTGCAAGAGAATACCTCAGAGCAGGTGTCTTTGAGATATTACTGGCACCCCTGTCTTCAGAAGTTGTGAAAGACTCGATTAAAAGGGCATATGATTGTTTGAGAGCGATGGAATTCAAGAGGAGGGAGCTATTGAGATGCTGTGTCAAAATAAAGGAGCTTGAACGAGAAAAAGAAATGTTAGACGCGGAATTCGCTCTGTTAAAGAGAAAATTGGTTAAAAGAGATGAGTGTATAAAGAAGATGCTTGAGGGATATTGCAGTGGCATCGTACTTGTTGATGAGAGTGGGCAGGTGGTTGACGTAGACCCTCACTTTTTGAGAATCGCAACAATGGAAAAAGAGGGTGTGATTGGGAAGCATCTCAATGATATATTTTCTTCCACCACGGAAATAAATTTAGATGAGATATTAAAAAGAGAGAAAGTTGAGGCAGATCTCAGAGGGATACCTGTTGAGATTGAGATATGCATGGTTGAGGACTCCATTATACTGGTAGTAAATCCTCTTCATCCATGAACCATTCGTGTATATCTAACACAGCTTTTGATAACAGTTCTATGGTGTTTTTGATGTCGTTCAGATCAACAACTTCAACAGGGGTATGAATATATCTGGCAGGCACACTTACCACACCAGCTGGCACACCTTCCTTTGTCAGGTGGATTGCAGTGGCGTCTGTCGTTCCCCCCTCAGAAACATCCATCTGCACTGGTATTTTATACCTCTCTGCTGTACTTTTGAGCCACTTCAGCACTCTCGGATGAGTGATTAATCCTCTACCAGAGCCGTCCACAACTGTAATTGCAGGTCCTTTTCCAAGTTCTATTGGAGAATCCTTTTTGGTGATTCCAGGATGGTCTCCCGCTATTGAAACATCAACTGCAAGTGCAACATCGGGCGATATGCTGTATGCAGACGTTTTCGCTCCCTTCAGTCCAACCTCCTCCTGCACAGTCCCGACAACATAAACACTTGCATTTACATCTCCCTCATACAGTTTTCTGAGTACACTCACGCAACACGCAAGCCCAGCTCTATCGTCCATTGCCTTCCCAGTAATTCTTGAGCCAGAGAGTCTTCGGAGCTCTCTATCGAGTGTTATTGGAGTACCAACATCTATGCCAAGCTTTTTAACATCTTTATCACTTTTCGCTCCCACATCTATGAACATATCCTCATGTTTCACAGATACCTTTCTTTCATCATCTTTCATCACATGAGGAGGTTTGCACCCGATCACTCCAAGTACCTTCCTCCTGCCATGAACAATAACTCTCTGACTTAGAAGGACTTGGTCAAACCATCCGCCTATCTTTGCGAATCTGAGAAATCCATTTTCTTCAATGTGTTTCACAATAAGTCCGATTTCGTCCATATGTGCAGCAAGCATTATCCTCGGCTCTCCGGAACCAATCCTGCATATTATATTTCCAAGTTTGTCTGTTCTGATATCGTCACAGTAGGCACCAACGGTCTCAGAAATAATCTCCCGTATTGAGTTCTCACGCCCTGAAACAGAATGGGCATCAGATAGCAGTTTCAACATTCTATACACGCTCATAGGCATACCCCTATGGTTAAATATGACCTCATACTATTTTAGATAGATGTCTACCAGACATATAATATCCACCAGACAGATGTCAAAAGAAGATATCGACTATATTTTGAAGATTGCTGAAAAACTTGAACCCTATGCTAGAGGCGTGCAAGGAGATTTGCTGTCTGGTAAGTTATTTGCCATGCTGTTCTACGAGCCCAGTACGAGAACAAGACTATCTTTTGAAACAGCAACAAAAAGACTAGGTGGTGATGTAATAGGATTTTCGTCTCCAGAATCTTCGTCCTTCTCAAAAGGGGAGAGCTTAGCGGACACAATCAGAGTCGTTTCTGGTTATGCAGATGCAATAATCCTTAGGCATCCCAAAGAGGGGGCAGCATTGTTTGCATCTCAGTACTCTACCGTGCCTTTGATAAATGCTGGCGATGGGGCAGGTCATCACCCTACTCAGACATTGCTTGATTTATACACACTCCATAAGGAGAGTACACTTGAAGGAGTGAAAATAGCATTGGTTGGAGATTTGAAGTATGGCAGAACTGTCCATTCGCTCGTATATGCTCTGAGCCTATACAATGCGAAGATATTCCTTGTTTCACCACCAGAACTCTCAATGCCATCTCATGTCGTGTCTGACATTCTTGAAAGGGGTGCAACCGTTCATGAGACAGCTTCCATTGAGGATGTTATAGAGGAAGTAGATGCAGTATATATGACAAGGATCCAGAAAGAGAGGTTCCCAGACCCAAGTGAGTATCAGAGGGTTGTTGGGAGCTATAGACTCACACCAGAACTGTTGAAAATGGCAAAACCCACGACCATTGTTATGCACCCACTTCCGAGAGTTGATGAAATTGATCCTGCTGTTGATAATATGCCAAATGCGAAATATTTTCAGCAGTCGTTCTATGGCGTCCCTGTGAGGATGGCAGTCCTCTGTATTTTGATGGAGGTGTTTGATTGAAGGAGCTCAAGGTAAAGAGAATCGAGAGTGGGACTGTAATAGACCATATTCCTCCCGGGCAAGCTCCAAACGTCTTGAAGATACTCGGGATAAGAGGAGGGTCTAAAGAAGTTGTGAGCATGGTGATGAATGTTGTTGGAAAGACAGGCAAGAAGGATATCGTCAAAATAGAGAATAGAGAACTGGCTGAGGATGAGCTTGACCAGATAGCATTGATAGCTCCAAATGCGACAATAAACATCATACGGGATTATGAGGTTGTTGAGAAGTACAAGGTCACCCCACATGATTTTGTGGAGGGTGTCGTGAAGTGCTCGAATCCAAATTGTATTTCAAATACAAATGAGCCAATTGTCCCAAAATTTCTCGTTGAAAGAAAGAAGCCAGTTGTTTTGAGATGTATGTACTGCGAAAGAAAGATAACAGAAGACATAGCAAAATATTTGATATAATTTGTAAACTCAGTTTCTAATTTTATGATATTTTACAAGCTTAAAAGAAAATTAAAAAGGGAATTGGGGCCCTTTTGGAGCCCCCATTCTGTGGGCAAGCAACGAGGTGGGCTTCACGTTGCACACACTTCTACATCTGGGCTGATACTATATAAATTTTTCTCATAATAATTATTATTATGATGAAGTGAAGA
>QMVI01000005.1 GCA_003661015.1 Methanosarcinales archaeon
TCAACATCCATTGAATCTCGGGTATATGCAGCAATTGCAGCCGATATTGCAGCCATTTTTGCATCCTCTACACCGAAAGCAGCCGCAAGCGAATCTCTCTTTTCCTTCTCGTCTTTGACAATCTTTTCAACAGATGCAACTATATTTCTTTCCTGAACAAAGTGTGTGTTGTAGTTTCCTTTCCTAAACTCTTTGTCTCTCATGACAGCTTTGTGGAATGGTATGTTTGTAATAACCCCCACTATTATGTATTCATAGAGCGCTCTGTCCATTCTCTTTATGCTCTCATCTCTGTTTCTTCCCCACACAGACAATTTCGATATCATTGGGTCGTAGTAGGGCGGTATCTCGTAGCCCATATGCACACCACTGTCCACCCTAACTCCCGGACCTCCCGGAGATCTGTATCTTCTTATTCTGCCTGGACAAGGTGCAAAATCTCTCAATGGGTCTTCTGCGTTGATTCTGCACTCTATTGCGTGACCATTGACAGTTATGTCATCTTGGGACACACTCATACCCTCTTCAGATGCTATCAATATCTGCTCCTTTACGATATCGACCCCAGTAGTCATCTCGGTTATTGGATGCTCTACCTGTAATCGTGTGTTCATTTCGAGGAAGTAGAAGTTGCCATTTGAGTATATGAACTCTACAGTCCCAGCGTTTTTGTATCCTATGATTTCCCCCACTCTTTTTGCAACCTTCCCCATCTTCTCTCTAAGCTCCTCAGTCATCACAGGCGATGGGGCCTCTTCGATGAGTTTCTGATGTCTTCTCTGTATTGAGCACTCCCTCTCATTCAAGTGTATTATTTCTCCATCATAATTTCCAAGTATCTGAAATTCTATGTGTCTCGGATTTGGCAGGTATTTTTCAAGAATCAGTCTTCCATCACCGAATGCAGATGTTGCCACGCTCGTCGCTCTCTCAAATGCTTTGAGGATATCCTCTTCACTACGAGCAATCTGCATTCCTATCCCGCCACCACCTGCAGAAGCCTTTAAGATGACTGGATAGCCTATTTTCTCCGCACACTTCAGCACACTATCTTCATTGATATCGGAATAACCCGGTATAACGGGAACACCACCCCTCTCCATCATCTCTTTTGCCTTGCTCTTATCCCCCATCATCTCGATAACATCACTCGAAGGGCCTATGAATGTGATACCTTCATCTTCACATCTTTTTGCAAAACTATGGTTTTCTGCGAGAAATCCATAGCCTGGATGTATGGCATCTGCACCACACTTTTTGGCTATCTCTATGATTGCCCCTATGTTCAAATAACTCTTTGAGGGTGGAGCCTCTCCAATTCTGTATGCCTCATCTGCATATCTTGCAAACAGTGCACCCTTGTCAGCGTCAGAATAAACTGCAACGCTCTTTATTCCAAGTTCTCTGCACGCCCTCATCACACGGATCGCTATCTCTCCTCTGTTCGCTACGAGCACTTTTTTGAACATGGTACCATAATTAATTTTAAACTATTAATGGTTATTCTGTGGTATGAAGTGTGTAATGACGGTTGCAGGTTCTGATTCTGGGGGTGGTGCTGGGATACAAGCTGACTTGAAGACGTTTGGTGCTCTTGGAGTTCATGGTGTGAGTGTTGTAACTGCCATCACCTCACAGAACACGTTGGGCGTCCGTTCAATACATATTGTGCCTGTTGATGAAATCGAGTCTCAGTTTGAAGCAATCTTCGAAGACTTCAATGTTGAGTGGTGTAAAACAGGCATGCTTCCAAATGAGGAGACTATAAAGCTTGTTTGTGAAATACAGAAAAAGTATGGGTTGTCTCTGGTTGTTGACCCAGTTGTTTATGCGGAAAGTGGTGCGAAATTGACCAAATCAGCTGATGCATTGTGGAGGATTATGCAGAGATGCGTGGTTGCGACTCCAAACAAGATGGAGGCAGAGCTACTTTCAGGGGTCAGAATAGAATGCGAGGATGATGTTATTGAGGCGGGAGAGAGAATTGTTAAGAGGGGGTGTTCTGCTGTTGTGATAACGGGTGGTCATCTGGATGGCTCTGATTACTTGATTACATCTGATGAAGTTGAGGTGATAAGAGGGAAGTTGGTGGAAGGAGGAACACACGGTGCTGGCTGTACTTTCTCTGCAGCCCTCACATCTTACTTATCGAGGGGATTTGACCTTCTGGAAGCATGCAAACTGGCAAAGGAATTTACAAAGTCTGCAATAATACACAGTACTCCTGTTGGAAGAGGTTCACATCCCGTTGACCAACTTCACGAGACAAGGGAATACTCAGAACGTTTTAAAGTCCTTTTGAATGTCAGGAAAGCGGTTGATATCATTGTCAGCACCCCCGAGTTTTCCGAGGTTATACCTGAGGTTGGCACAAATGTGGGCATGGGCATAATGGGGGCAAAAAGCGAGGAGGATGTTGCTGCTGTGAGCGGAAGGATTGTTCGTACTCTCTGTACGACATCTCTCACCCAGTAGCCAAACGCATGTGGTGATGTAGAGTTTGGGGCAAGTGGGCATGTTGCAAGAATAATACTCACCGCTCATTCCATATTTCCACACATAAGAGCTGCAATTAATATGAGGTATGGAGAGGATGTTATCAGGGCATGTGAGATACTGGGTTTGAGGATAGGTAGTTTTTCGAGAGATGAAGAGCCGGAAGGTGTATCCACGATGGAGTGGGGAATTTCGACAGTGCTATCCAAGGGAGAAGTCGATGTGATATACGATAAGGGAGCAGTAGGCAAGGAGCCCATGGTCAGGTTGATAGGAAAGGATGCAGTTGAGGTTGCACAGAGAGCTGTTGATATTGCAAGATTTATAAGTTAGGAATTGGATAGAAATAATGGGTGAGAGAGGAAGGGCGGCTTACGCACCCATGGGGTGTGAGGAAAGTCCCCCCTCCGTTTGGACGCACGAACGCCCGAAAGGGCGTAGGGCGAGAGCCCTGGCAATGGCACAGAAACGACACCGCCACGTATGAGTGCGATGATTCCGCAAGGATGAGGTCGTACGTGTGCGGATGAAACGGCAAATCCTCGTGGGTGCAAGCGGTGGATGAAGGCGGACGTCCAACCGCCTCCACCAATATGCGCTTAGCCAAATGCCGCCGAAACAGAAGGGGGCTTACTCTCCTCACTCACCCTTTGCTTTCGACACTCCCGCCTCCTCAAATGTTTTCATTTCGGTGAGAATTTTAGCACTTGCCTCCACGATTGAGATTCCAAGCGCAGCACCTGTCCCCTCGCCGAGACGCATATTGAAATTGAATAGGGGATTGAGTCCAAGTTCATTCAGAACCGCTGAATGTCCCGGTTCTGCCGATTTATGTGCTATAGTCAGGTAATTCTTGACTTCCGGATGCAATTTAGATGCAATCAAAGCCCCGACTCCGGAAATGAATCCATCCACTACGACCGGTACATGGTTAGCACATGCAGAAAGCACAACACCACATATGCCTCCTATCTCAAAACCACCAACCTTTGATAAAACATCTATTGGGTCGGCGGGGTCTGGTTTGTGAAGCTCGATTGCATTTTCTATGGCTTCAATCTTTCTTTTTAGCTTTTCATCATCTATACCAGTTCCTCTCCCACAAACCTTCTACACGGGGAGTCCTGTGAATACCGCTGTGATGGCGGTGGAGGGTGATGTGTTCCCGATTCCCATATCCCCTGTTCCAACCACATCACATCCTCGTTTATAAATTTCCTCAAAAATCTCTATTCCAGCCTCTATAGAGCGTATGGCTTGTTTTCTTGTCATGGCAGGCTCTTTTTCCATATTCCTTGTTCCATGTCCTATTTTTTTCACGATGAAGTCTTGACGAGATTCAGGGGGTGGTCTGATGTCGGATTTCACACCCATATCCACCACAATCACTTTTGCACCGACATGTCTTGCAAGAACATTTATCGCAGCTCCACCAGATAAAAAATTGTACACCATCTGGGCGGTAACATCTTGCGGGTATATACCAATACCACTCTCAACTATCCCATGGTCTCCCGCCATCGTGATTATGACCTTTGAGTCGATTCTTGGCATTGGATTTCGTGTTATGCCAGCGAGTTTGACCGACAGATCTTCAAGAAGCCCAAGGCTTCCAATGGGTTTTGTTAAATTGTCCTGCCTGTCCTTTGCCTTCTTCATCGCTTCTTCATCAAGTGGTTCGATTCTTTCAATAGTCCTTTCAATGGTATCCATTTCTCACCCCACTATCACACTCAGTATAAAGTTTAAAAAATTTTTTAACTTTAATCAAAATATTTTTAGAAAGTTGTAAATTATATTTGAATTGGGAATTTGAATTAGAGGTATGAATAATCTATGGAATAATCTATAAATGTATAACTGCACCATCATGAATTATGTTGCTTGGCAGAGTATGTACCTTTGACGCAGATACTTTCGAATTCATAACAAGAAAAGTAATTCCTTCTGGTATGTTTGTGTGCTATTACGAAGAAGATAAGCCGGTACTGTGTAGAGTGTGCGAGTGTACACCTTTGAATGAGCTCCCACCTGAGCTGTTGGATGCAGAGTCGGTAAAATGGGAGGAGATAATGGAGTTTTTCGGGTTTGATACCACTAATTTCAAACTTTTTAGTGTAAAAGCAAAACTTATAGGATATTTTGACAAAAACCTCGGCGAATTCATAAATCCAAGAAGGATGCCTCCGCCCGGCACACCTGTTGAGGAAGCTGGCAGGGATGTGTTGGTGTACCTCAGCAAGGTGGGAGACGGAGAAGGCTCTGCTTACATAGGAGAGGTGCTTGGCACTGATGTTCCAGTGTATATTTCGGTAAGGGATATCGTGAGTCAGCACCTCTCTGTCATAGCATCAACCGGTGCTGGAAAATCATATGCAGTGGGTGTGATTCTTGAGGAGATGATGATGCCCAAGAACTGTGCATCTGTTCTTGTGCTTGACCCACATGGTGAATATTCATCGATGGTAGAAATCATGAACAATCAGAATTTCAGGTCTGAGGAGTATCGGGCTAATGTAATGGTTGTGAAGCCAGAGAAAATAAAAGTTAGGCTGGGCGACCTTGAGCCAGAGGACTTGTTATCACTCATAGATGATGGAAACCTCTCTGAGAAGATGAGAACCTTCCTCACCAAGGCATATTATGACGCAAAAGAAAACATCCTCACGTATTCGAGTCTAATTGGTGCGGTTGAAGCTTTGGGGGAGGACAAGAGACACGAATCAACTGTTGATGCACTTAGATGGAGGCTCGAAAAACTTCGAAGAGTGGGTGTTCTTGATGACTATCGTGGAATTCCTCTCAGAGATTATTTCAGAGCAGGAAGACTGACAATCGTTGATGTGAGTGGCATACCAGACAGTCTACAACAACTTGTTGCAACAGTTCTTCTGAGACTGCTGTTTGATGCAAGAAAGGGAACTATCACGGGAGAGTATGTAGAAGGAGATGAGAGATATATCCCTTCCCCAGCGTTTGTCGTACTTGAAGAAGCCCACAGATTTGCACCAAGAGAAGGATTCTCTCTATCGAAAAAGATACTGAAGACAATTCTTTCTGAGGGAAGGAAGTTTGGTGTGGGCGTCTGCCTGATATCACAAAGGCCAAGCAAGATTGATCAGGATGTATTGTCTCAATGTCTGTCTCAAATCACACTGAGAATTGTGAATCCAGCTGACCAAGAGTACATAGCACAAACAGTAGAGAGTTTCAGCAGGGACATCGTGAGGGAACTACCTTCATTACCCACAGGTGTCGCCATCGTTTCTGGTATATGCATAAATACACCCACGCTTGTTAGGGTGAGGAACAGAATCATCAAACCGAGGATTGGGCAGTCGATAAATGCACCTGCGGAATGGAGGAGAATTGCCCAAGAGACAGATGACAGAATGTCGGAAGTGCCAGCACACAAATCATCATCGATTGAGGAGGACCTTGGGATATGAGGATAGTGGTTGGAATGACCGGAGCAAGCGGGATACAGATAGGATTGAAGATACTTGATGTGCTGAGCGAGGGAGGGGATGACATTGACATAGATCTGATACTCTCGAAACCAGCTCTCAGAATATTACAACTCGAGACTGACATGTTTCCAGAAGATGTGGTTGAAAAGGCTACGTTTGTGTGGGACGATTATGATATGGATGCTCCAGTAGCGAGCGGCTCCTGTCGATTTGATGGCATGGTTGTTGTACCGTGCAGTATGAAGACACTTGGAGAAATAGCATCAGGCATATCCCAGACGCTCATTTCAAGGGTTGCTGATGTATGTCTGAAAGAGAGAAGAAAACTCGTCCTCGTTCCGAGGGAGACACCTCTCAACGTCATACATCTGGAGAACATGTTGAAAGTTGCAAGGGCTGGAGCCATTGTGCTTCCAGCATGTCCTGCATATTACACAAGACCAAGGACTGCTGAGGATTGCATAGATTTCATAGCAGGCAGAGTTCTGGATATGCTTGGTGTCAAGCATTCTCTATACACAAGTTGGGAAGAGTTGAGAGAGGACGAACTCAGAGAAGGCTGAGTACCTCTTTCAGAATCTCTGAACTCTTTGGTCTGTCCTCATAGAGCTGCGGTATCTTAACAGTCTTTCCATCGAGCCTTACAATCTCTCCACCTTCATCAAGTCCGAGCTTTGCAACCGGGAATGAATGGTGTGCGAGCTTTGTTGTGAGCGTTGGATGAGGCGACAGAGAGATTATTTTCGCATCGTTGCATGGAAGTTCGAATAGCACATCTCCACACAGGTCTATTATCAGGTCAGCTCCGCTTTTGTATATTGGTTCGGATTTTGTCCATTCGCCATCATATTTGATGGCATTTATGGAACCACTCCTTTCCATCATGAGTGTGCAAACCCCTCTTGAATTTGCGTTCAGGAATAGAGGTGAGAATGAGAATGTAGTTTTCAGTTCAAGTGTCTCTTTCAACTCCAAAAAAGGTTTGAGCTCTTCATCCTTTACAGCCTCGTTTCCTATGATTACAACGCCATCCTCTGCCCTCTTTATTAGCCTTACAAGGTTTATTATCTCCTTTTGTTCAACATATTTTGTGGGTCTTGGAACACTCCCAGCTATCGCATCTGAGAGTATTGTGTAAAACTTGCTTATTTCAGCATACTCGACCTTCATATACTTGTTTACAACTCTGCCACACGATGATTGGTGCGCATCTATACACACAGTCTTCCTGTCTTTCTCCCATCCTTGTTGTCTTTTTTCTCCCCTTGGATAGTAAGAGTACATCGAAAGATGTCTTGGATGTGTGCTCAAAGGGTCACAAAAGAGGTATAGGATAACATCTGCGTTGTCTTTTATCCAGTCAAGGCTAACTTCCCTCAATTCTCCTCGGAGTAATAGTTCCAGTACATGTCCGTGGTAGAGAGATGTCTCGTTATCGACTCTTGCACCGACTTTTTCTGCTATATCAAGAGCATAACCAACGGCTTCCTGAGAGAGGTTTGATAGCCCATATATCAGAGGAGTAGATGCCTTATCCAACTCCTGAGCAATCAGTTCGGCAACCTCCTCAACATCCAGCTCTTTCTTTAGATTTGCTTTGAGGTATTCAGTTCCTTTCCGACAGGCATTGAAGATATCTGCCCCGTCTATCACCACGTCCTCACATGCGAGGGCACAACCCGTGCATACAGTAGTTATGGTACTCATGTTAAATGGACAGACAACCTTCGTGTATATATTGCCTTCGTGTATATGTTGTTTTCAAAGGAAGTCTATCAGTGTGCTTTTGATGAGTTCTGACTTCTTCTTTTCCTCCTTTCCTTCCTCCTCGTAGCCATCGTAGTCTTTGATTCCAGATATTATGGCAAGTACCCTCACTTTACCCTCGTAGTCATCTCTCACTCTTGCTCCCCATATCACATTGGCATCATCGGAGATTTCAGATGTTAATGACCTTCCTATTAGGTTTGCCTCTTCAAGTGTCAGGTCAGGTCCACCTGTGATATGTATGAGTGCTCCTGTCGCGCCATGGAATGTTGTGTTAAGTAGCTGATTATTCACCGCATATCTCACAACATCGTTTGCCTTTTCTGGTCCACTTGCCTCTCCAACAAGTATGGTTGCAGTTTTACCCTGACCTTTGCTTCCTCCCATCACGGATTTCACATCTGCATAGTCAAGGTTTATGAGAGATGGCTGGGTTATGGTCTCTGTTATACCTTTTATGGTCTCTGCTATGATTTGGTCCATGACCAAAAATGCCTGTTCGATTGGAAGATGTGGTACTATGTCAAGTAATCTCTGATTATCGAGGATTATAACTGTCTGGGACACCTTTTTGAGCTCTCTTATCCCTTTCTCCGCCTTTGCACTTCTTGCTCTTTCAGTCAAAAACGGTGTGGAGACCATAGATATAACGATAGCACCAGTTTCTTTTGCAATTTCTGCAACAACAGGTGCAACACCTGTACCTGTTCCTCCCCCCATTCCAGCGGTTATAAAGACAAGGTCAGCACCCTCGATGTGTGGTCTCAGCTTCTCTCTTGAATTCTCTGCAGCCCTCCTCCCCTTTTCAGGGTCGCCACCAGTTCCAAGGCCTCTCGTTATGGACTTGCCTACTAGAATCTTCTTGTCTGCTTGTGTTATTCTGAGGTGTTGATGGTCTGTGTTTATTGCAATGGTCTCTGCACCTTCAATACCCATCTCAAAAAGACGGCGTATGGTGTTGTTGCCAGCACCTCCACATCCAATCACTTTTATTCTTGGTTTGTATTCATGTACATCGTCTAACTCGCCCTCAATATCCAACCCTTTTTTTGCATAACTCAAAGCCGCATTTATTATAGATTCCATTATATCCATCCCCTCCATGGACTTTTATGACATCTCAGAAAGGATTTTGATTTTCTCCATGATCTTGTCTTCTCTTCTTTCTATTAGCTCTCTGACAGCGTCTCTCACCGCCTCACTCACAGACGGAAATTCACCACATGCCACCAGTATATTGAGCATGCGTATCTGTTGTTCCGGAAGCCTCACAGTTATCTTTTCCATGGCTCTCATCCTTTCTGACTTTGGGGTACATATGCCAGACATACACATGCCAGACACATGTCTGTCACTTGTCCGACATATGATAGACACATGTAGGACATCTCTCCATATAAAGATTTTGTTCATAACACATTTATCTTGGCGGGTGGTAATGTGATGATAATCCTTGTTCCCTCTCCCTCTTCCGAATGTATCAGTATGCTACCACCCAGAGACCTCACGATACCATACGAAACAGACAAACCAAGTCCAGTACCTTCACCAACCGGCTTTGTTGTGAAGAATGGCTCAAACACATGCGGCAGCACATCTTTTGGTATTCCTATCCCATTGTCCTCAATCTCGATGACAACCATGCCATCCTTTTCGTAAGTGTGTATCTTTATTACCTTGTCCTGTGTCTCTTTATGATTCAGTGCCCATATTGAGTTCGATATTATGTTCAGAAAGACTTGCATGAGCTTCTCCCTTTCGCCCATCACACTGCTTTTGGCATCGAGCATTTTTTCAACTTTTATTCCTCTCAGCTCATGGGCGAGGATTGTGAGAGTCTTTTCGATAACATCGTTGATATTCAGCTCATAAAATTCTCCTCCCCCTTTTCTTGAGAAGTCGAGAAGGTCTGAGACAATCTTCTTGATCCTCATTCCAGCCTCTTCGATCTCGCAGACAATTTCGTAGTGCTCGCTATCAGATGGCAGTTCGTCCTTCAATATCCAAGCATAGTTCAGTATTACCGTGAGCGGGTTGTTAATTTCGTGTGCAACTCCCCCAGCCAACTGTCCAATTGATACAAGTCTCTCTGCATGGGCAAGCTGTGCTTCGAGTTTTTTTCTCTCTTCTTCAAGCTCTTTGATACGGGTTTTATCTAAGATAACCCCATCAACATGTTCGTTGATTTTTCTTCCCCGCTCTACAACATATTTCCCGTTGACAGTTCTGTACTCGGTTCTGTAAGGTTCCCCCTCCCGTATGTATTTCATCACGTTCTCTTTATCTTCGGGATGAATGAGTGTGAGATATGATTTTCCTATGAGTTCCGATGGTTCCAGTCCGAATAAGTTCTTGCTCTCATCACTCATGTACTCGATTGTCAAGTTGTCATCCAGAAGTCTTCTGAAAACAACCCCCGGAATGTTTTGAACAAGCGTCTCAAATCTTTCCTTGGCTTTTTTAATTTCCTCTTCTGACTTCAGACGCTCTGTTATATCAACAAGACTTCCGAGAACAACTTTCTTTCCTCTGTATGTGGCTGATGCACCGTAAGCTTCAACCCACCTAACAGACCCGTCTTTTTTTACTAATCTGAACCTCAAAGGGGGCACATCCATCTTTCCTTCAAGCCTCTCCTTTATTCGATTCTTAACAATTTCTCTGTCTTCTGGATGCACCACTTCCAATAACGCATTTTTTCCAGTCAGCTCGTCTCTTTTGTATCCAAGTATTCTTGAAAACTTTGGATTCACATATACCAGCGTTCCATTCTCATCCACCATATACACACCATTTATTTCATTCTCGGTGAGAGTTCTGAACAATTCCTCTCTCTCTGCCAGAGCTTCTTTAGCGTCTTTGAAGTATTTGAGCTCGTTCAGGATTACATCACACTCCTTTATCAGGGCAAGTGCAAATATCAGCATCCCAGTGCCCATCAGTATGCTCTCTGAAAGTTGGAGAATTATGCTGTCTGATATCTCACTGACCACATTCACAAGTAAGCCGAGAGAAAACAGACCCCACCCTACGTTGACAAGGAATATTTTAAGTTTGGTGAGAAAGAAAAACGCAACTACTGAAGCACAGAATATTGCTATGTTGATTGCGATGAGCTCTGACATCATAACCACAATTGTTGCACAATATACAATATAATGTTTATTTTCTATTATATTCACAATACTTTAATAAGAGGAGTACAAAGGATGGAGCAATGGCAGAAGTGCAGGATAGAAAGACAATAGAAGATTTGCCAGGTGTTGGCGCAAGCACAGCAGAGAAATTGAGAGATGCAGGATACAACTCAATTGAAGCAATTGCAGTAGCATCTCCCTCTGAATTGGCATCTTCGGTTGCAGATATGAGCGAAAGCACCGCATCCAAGATAATCAAGGCTGCGAGAGAACTTGCAGACATTGGTGGGTTTGAGACAGGAGACATTGTGTATGAGAGAAGGAAGAAAGTTGGAAAACTCACAACGGGTAGCTCTGCCTTGGATTCTCTGATAGGAGGAGGTGTTGAAACACAGTCCATAACCGAACTTCATGGGGAATTTGGCTCTGGAAAGACGCAGATTGTTCATCAGCTGTGCGTGAATGTACAGCTTCCAAAAGAGGTTGGTGGGCTTGAAGGTTCTGCAATCGTGATAGATACCGAGAATACGTTCAGACCAGAAAGAATAACCCAGATGGTTGAGGGGTTGAAGATTAGGTATGAGGATGAGTACCCGGATATCTCGTTTGACCCAAAGGAATATTTGAAGAATATACATGTTGCAAGAGCATACAACTCAAACCATCAGATTCTTCTGGTTGATAGTGCAAGCCAACTTGCAGAATCTTTGAAGGACTCAAAACCTGTGAAACTCTTGGCTATTGATTCGTTGACTGCTCACTTTCGCTCCGAGTATGTGGGGAGGGGCACACTCGCTGATAGACAGCAGAGACTGAACAGACATCTTCATGACCTTTTAAGATTTGCATCCCTATTTGATGCGGTTGTTGTTGTCACAAATCAGGTGATGGCACGTCCTGACGTTTTCTATGGTGACCCCAACAAGCCAATTGGAGGACATGTACTTGCACACACCGCCACCTATCGAATATCTCTCAAAAAGAGCAAACACAACAAAAGAATTGCAAGATTGATAGACTCACCTTCACTTCCTGAGGGAGAGGTGATTTTTTCAGTCACAGAGTATGGAATTGCGGATTAATGGGGAGAACATGCAAGTCAAGGTTGTTGCGACAGACATCGATGGGACCCTCACAGACCGCTCAAGAAAACTGAATCCATCTGCTCTGCAAGTTGTTCAGAATCTCTCGGAGTGCGTGAAGGTTGTGCTTGCAACAGGAAACACCCTGTGTTTTACTTGGGCATGTTCTGTTCTTTTGGGAACTGGTGGGGCGGTTGTTGCGGAGAACGGGGCGGTTGTTGCGAGTGGGTACGATTCTGAGCCTCTCATTCTCGGGGATAAGGAGAGATGCCTTAGAGTTTATCCCATTCTTGTGGAGAAGTTCTCTGCAAGAGCACTTGATATCGATTACAGACTTGGAGAGGTTGTTCTTGAACGGAATTTTTGCCTGTCCGAAGCTAAACGGATAGTTGAGCAGTATGACCCAGAACTGGAATTGGTCGATACAGATTTTGCAATTCATGTGAAGCTGAAGAATGTGAGCAAGGCAAGAGGACTGGAAAGACTGGTCAGCACCTTTTCTGCGAGTATGGATGAAGTTGCTGCTTTTGGCGACTCGAGGAATGATATCCCGATGCTTGAAAAGGCAGGTGTCTCTCTGACAGTTGCGAATGCTCCATCAGATGTGAAGGGTGTGTGTGATTATGTGAGTCCGCATCCATTTGGAGAAGGGTTTGTTGATGGTGTTCGTTGGCTTGTTGAGAGGGGATTTATAGAGGATGTCGCAGGACTGTTTTGATACCAGAAGTCTCGCTTTCAGAGTCGAGAGAGAGAAAGGTGAGAAAGTAAGACGTTGTCTTTTAGAGTAGGGACTTCTCAGAAAAGATTTGAAACCTTTTTCAGATGAAAAATTTGTTTATTTTCCTGTAAAAGATAGTGCAGAGGGTGTTATGGACGGGGATTTTGTCTGGAAGAGTTTTCAACCCATAAAAAAGCGAAAAACCCACTTGGACATTATTGGCAGAATAAGTTTTGACATCGTGGGTGATATAGCGCTTGTTGACCTCAAGGCTATCAGTGGGTTGGATAGGAAGGAGGTGGCAGACACACTCCTCAGCACACTCCCTATCAGGTCAGTTTTTGGTGTTGGGGAAGTCAGTGGAGAGTTTAGAGTTGCCCAGCTCGTTCATTTGGGAGGAAGCAGAAACACACTGACTCTTCACAAAGAAAATAAATGCGTTTTCGAGCTTGATGTAGCCAGAGTTTACTTCAATCCGAGACTTGCAACAGAGAGAGCAAGGGTCGAGAGAAGAATCTCGCAAGAGGGGGCAAGGGTAATTCTCGATATGTTCGCTGGCGCAGGTCCATTTTCGATACTGATCGCAAAGATGGACAAAACCAGAGTTGTTCATGCGATAGAAAAGAATCCGGTTGCATGTCATTTTCTCAGAAGGAATGTTGAGCTAAATAAAGTGAGTAATGTGATAGTACATGAGGGAGATGTGAGAGATATACTTGCCACCCAGAAGATAGAGGCGGATGCAATAATCATGAACCTCCCCCACACAGCAATCAACTTCCTCCCTCTTGCGTTGAAGTGTTCGCACCCCGGTACCCTCATATTCTTATATACGATATCTGCGGATGAGCCAGACATACAGGGAATGGAGAGGGCGAGGAAGGTGAAATCATATGCTCCGGGTGTTTCCATATGGTGTGTTGAAGTGAGGGTTTAAAAGAAAGAGTTTAAATTATAACCATACCAGTCTTTGTGATTGCAACCTCCCTAGGGAATGGATCTATCTTACCCTTGCCCTTCAACACCCTTATATTTCTCTTCCTTCCACCGTCCACATATACAATGTGTACGATATAGTCCATGTATTGAGATATGTTAACACCAGTTGCAGGTGGCATCTCATTCATCGAGATGTTTGCCAAGAACATTGCAGTTGCGCCAACTGCCTTTAGATGGCTTGACAATATACAGAGATATTGTATGAGCTCATCTCCTAGAACTCTTACAGGTAAATCAATTGAGTCGATTACAACTCTCGAGGGTTTTGTCTTCCACAGTATATCGATAATATCTTTGAGTATCATTTCTGGTGAGGAAAGAGGTACATCATAGACTGAGAGGTCCTTTATCCCAGTCCCATCAATGCTCTTTAGGTCTCTTCTAATCTCTTCTGCACTTCTTTCAAGTAATATGAGGAGCACCTTTTCCCCTTTCTTAAGCCCATCTAGTAGGAAGTGGATTCCAAGTGTTGTTTTCCCACTTCCTGGCTGTCCACCTATGAATGTAATGCTCCCCTTTATAACTCCTCCACCAACCATTACATCAAGCTTTTCTATACCGGTTGATACTAACTCGTCTGAAATAAGAGGAGGCTTGTCAGAGGGGGTAATAACATCAAAACCAGAGCGGGTGATTACATAGGGGAACCCCACCATCGAATGTTCTGAGCGTCTCATCTTGCGCACAAATAATCTTCTCCTTAGATAGCCATTTTCCATCTGTGAACTCAACTCGATTACTGAGTCTGCCATGTACATTGCATCTGTTTCCTTGCCTTCAACTGTCATCAAAATCGTCATTCCCTCGAGGCCGAAAAGAATGTTTGACAACTCTCTTCTTTTCCTCATCCTATCGAACGATAGAAGGAGAGTACTGACAGAGTCTATAACCGCTCTTTCAGCTCCCCAGCTTATGAGTTCTGAGACAATCGATATCAGTCGTTCATCAAAATCTGGGTCGAGAGGTGGAATCTCGAAAATTCTTATTTTGTCATTTTCTTTAAGATTCCATCCATATGAAGCCATATCTTCAATAAATTTCTTTGTGCTCTGGCCAACAAGAACAATAGCACCTTTCTCATTTTTATTGCACCCTTCGAGTATAAACTGAGTCGCAAGTGTTGTCTTTCCAGAACCCGGTGTACCAAGAAGTATTGTTGTTGAGCCCTTTGGAATTCCACCCCCCATCACTCTATCAAGATTATAATTTCCAGAAGAAATCCTCTGGATGGACATAACAGAGCTGTTAACAACTAATTGTTTATAACTTTATTGTTTTTTGTGATGAAAAGGCTATATATAGCTGAAGATACATGTGTGTGTATGGAAGAAGTAATTGCGACCTGCTCGAAAGCTCTCGAGCTTGCGGGTGAAGGTAAAATTGATGATGCACTTCAGATTCTCGATGAGCTTTATGAATCACTTGAAGACGAACTTGAGAAGTCTTTTGTACTTGAGAAAAAAGCTGGCATTCTGTCCATGGGCGGAAGGGTTGAGGAGTCTCTCTCGCTCTACGAGGATGTTATATCCACACAACTAAAGGCTGTGGATGAGGACATACCAATGGCTGTTGAGATGGTATCAACCTCATTCTACAATCTTGGTAGCATCCTTACAGACATAGGGGCTTTTAAGGAGGCTGAACTCGCATACGAACGCTCTCTTGATTTCCTCGAGAGAATCGGTGGCGAGGAGAATTATGCAGCAGATGTGGGTGGAATTCTTTATCATCTGGGTTTTCTTGCACAGGAGAGAGGCGATAACGAACTTGCAAGAAACAGATATGAAAAGGCTCTCAGAATATTCGAGACAATAGAATCCGCAGAGGTTCATACCGTGATGTGTGCAAACATACTCAACAACTTAGGGGTGATAGAAGTCCGAAGTGGTGAATTGGAGAGAGCAGAAGAGTTTTTCAAGCAAGCATCTGGCAGATATGTTGAGGTTGATAGTTTGGAGTCTTTGTTCTATGCTGCAACCACTCTTGGCAGTCTTGGAATGATCAGACGTGAACTCGGAAAGATAGATGATGCAAGGGATGCGTACTCCGATGCGCTGGAGATAGCACAGAAGCTTCTTGATAAAAGTGGAGATGATGAGCTTTATAGGGCTGTTGCAATGCGTCTCATAAGCGAGATTGAAGAAATGAAGAGTGCACTTTAATTTTTTACTTTACTTTACTTTTCTTTTCTTTTTTCTGGTGAATTTTCAATTATCACTTCAAACCTCTCTTTATATCTTTCAAGCATGGATATCGTTTTTGGAGCAAGCATTAGTATGAAGATGACGTTTCCAATTGCATGCATTGTATCAAACCAGAAACTCGCGAGTTGGGTGAGGACGAAGGTTTTCCAGGTGAGTGGATAAACATACGTAGCCCAGTGCCATATGTTCAGAATCCATCCATAGAGATACCCCCACACCGCACCATATATGGAAAGAAACAAGAGACTTAAGTTTCTTTTAGAATTTCCAATGTTCTTTCCAATTCCAAAGAAATTCCGTAGAAATCCACTTGTTAGTCCAGCAAGTCCCCACCCAAGCATCTGGAATATTGTCCAAGGACCTTGACCGAGGAAGAGATTTGAGACAGCAGCACTTATGGCTCCAACCATGAATCCCGCAATAGGCCCAAAAACGAGACCTGTGCAGATTGTGAAGAATGTGCATGGCTGGACACTTGGAATGGTGGCAAATGGAACCCTTGAAACAGCAGAGATTGTTCCAATCATGGCAATCAATGCTATTATTTTGGTGGATGTGTGTCTCTCTTCGAATTCAAACAGCATCCCAAGGACTGTGAGACATCCAATTGTGAGGATGCCAATTGACCACGTACGTGATAGTTCTCTTGAGTGTTCAGGACTAACAATCGGCATAATGAGATATAACACCACGATTATGATTGCCAGAGCAATCATCAATTTCCCCTTTCCTCTCACCTTCCCCCCCGCCTTAAACCTATATCAATTACCTCAAGTGCCTCCTCCACAGTGAGAATCTCCTCTGGCACACCATATCTTCTGAAAGATTGTATCATCCTGTTTATCTGGGGTGAAAATAGGAGGGCGTTGGCAAGCCCCTTATGTTTCTCATCATCTATTACAATCTTACCTTCACTCATTATTACTGCTCTGTCTCCATGTCTTGCAGCAGTTTCAACATCGTGTGTCGAGTATATCACTGTCCTCCCATTTTTTCTGTACCCATCCAGTATTTTCATAATGTATTCCTTGAGTGAGAAATCGAGCCCTCTCGTTGGCTCATCGAGTATCAGTATCTCTGGCTTGAATGCAAGAACACTCGCTATCGCAACTCTCTGTTTCTCTCCTCCAGACAGACTTCTTGGATAGCAATCTCTGTATCTCTCGAGTTTTAACAGTTTGAGAACCTCCTTCACCCTTTCTTCGATGTTATCGTATCCCATACTCTTGAGTGGGAATGCGACCTCTTCAAAAACGGTATCCGCAATTAAGTGGTCATTTGGATTCTGAAAAACGAATCCAACATGTCTTGCAAGCTCAGCAACCGTTGCCTCCCTCGTATCAAGCCCACAGACCACCACTCTCCCTTTGCTGGGTATGTTGAGCCCTATCAGATGCTTTAGTAGGGTTGTCTTTCCAGATGCATTCCTTCCCAAGAGGGCAACAAACTCACCTTTCCGAACATTCAAACTCACACCCTTTAAGATGGGCTGGTCGTATTCATATCCGAACCATACATTCTCAATCGAGATAACAATTTTTCCCGTTTGGTGGTGTGTTTTTGGTTTCCACCCCACTCCATTGACCCTTCTGAAGAGAGGTCTTAGAATCTTTCTCCCCTCCTTTACCGTCAGAGGAATCTTGAACCCATCTCGGAGTACATCTGGCTCGTAATGTTCCATCACTTTGAGAGTCAAATCAACTACTGGAGGGATTTCTGTACCAGTCTCTCTCAATCTTTCGTCTCTCATGACTTCTCTTGGCTCTCCATCGGCGATTATCCTACCCCTGTTCATCACAATCACTCTGTCAACAAGATGCATCACTCTGTCGAGTCTGTGTTCTATCAGTATGACCGTGATACCGAGTTCATCGTTTAACCTCTCCACAACTTTTAAGACATCCTCTGCCCCCTGCGGGTCTAACTCACTTGTCGGCTCGTCAAGAACAAGTACATTTGGATGAAGTGCAAGAACACTCGCTATCGCAACTCTCTGTTTCTCTCCTCCAGACAGTTCTTTCGGATGTTTCTTTCTCAGATGAAGTATCCCAACCGTATCGAGAGCTTCTTCAATCCTCTTTCCTATCACATCCTTTGGCAGTCCTATGTTCTCAAGACCAAATGCTATTTCTCTCTCTACTTCCATTGATACCAGCTGATTCTCTGGGTCTTGGAAAACGAATCCAACATGTCTTGCAAGCTCAGCAACCGTTGCCTCCCTCGTATCAAGCCCACAGACCACCACTCTCCCCCCAAATTTTCCTCCATGAAAATGAGGAACAAGACCATTGAGACATCTTGCAAGCGTACTCTTACCCGAGCCAGAGGGACCTGCAAGAAGCACAAACTCTCCCTCATCGATTGCAATACTCACATCCACTAAAGCGGGCGTCTGACTTCCCGAGTATGTAAAGTGCAGTCCTTCTGTGAGAACAATTCCTTCTCCGCATTCTCTGTTCATTGATGACCTCCATGAGCCAGTGGTTCTGAGGAATTGTACGTAATCCACACAGATACATAGGGTATGACCAGCATAGAAAACAGCAAGACACCGAGGATTATTGACTCGAGTTCAATTGGAGAAAGTACAGGATAGTATTCATATATGCCATAACCGAGAAATCTTGCAATTATTCCCACGAGGAGAGTTGAAAAAATAAATACGCTTACGAGTTTATCTGCATTGGAAAGTTTCAGTTCTTTATAGAATGTTCTTTTTTTGTTCTCTCCAAAAGCTCTTGCCTCCATCGCCTCTGCAATTTCAACACTTCTCTCGAGTGAGTTTGCCAGCAGAGGCACAAGCACAGGAAATCTGTTTTTTATTCTTTTGATTATTGAGCCTCTATCGAGTTCAAGTCCTCTTGTTCTCTGTACGTCTGTGATTGTCTCAACATCAGAAAGCAGAGTGGGTATGAATCTTGATGAGAGGGATACAATTAGCACAGATTTGTATGGCACCTTCATTTTTAACATCAACATGAGAATATCGTCTGGATGCACACTCACAGTTATGATTGCAAATGCAGATAGGATAACAAGCAATCTAACACCCATCATGATACCATAGAAGAGTGCTTCAAGTGTTATGACCGGAGAACCAAAGAAAGGCAGGTCATATCCGAGACTGTACAAAATATGCTCACCATTGTGATTGAATGCGATGTTTAGCAGAACTATCACCGGAATGAAAAAAAGTCCGAACTTAACAAAGAATGACCACTCTTTGATTATTTTTCCAAATACTGCTGGCGGTATTGTTGCAACAAAAAGCAATATCAAAACAACGGGATTGTCAAAAATAAGGCTCAGTATTAGGATTGTGATTGCCCATATTATCTTTGGCATTGCATTCATCCTGTGAATCGGCGTGTTTGCCTCTTTATAGACCATCATGGTACTGGAATCACCTCTCCATTCACAACCACACACGCATACCTGTATCTTATTTCATCCGGGTTCAGAAGCACATTTACACCGCCCTCAACCTCCTCGGCAGTGGTACCAGCCACCACCATCACCATATTCTCATTGGCAGCAGTTCCCTTTGGATTCCAAGGGTTGTTTACTGCAACTATAACACATCCATCATCGTATTCCCTTCCATTAACCGTCACAACCTTTCCATTCTCGATATATGCGTACAAATTGAGTCTCTGAGCTATGGAGAAGATATGGGATGCTGGCTCAAATGATGCATCCCCTATCAGTATCAGATTGTCTTTTTTCTTCTCATCATCCTTCAACTCATCCCATCTCTTTACCTTCACACTTGCCCCAGCACCTTCAAGATATTTCTTTATCTTCTCAGCATCATCATTGAATCCGTTTTGATAGACTATGATTGTATCTCTAACCATGCCGTTCTATCCATGCACGAAGGGCTCTGGATATGCACCTACCATCGCCACCCTTCCATAGGTCTCCCATGCGTGATAATCCCATATCTCGAAATCCCCGGGGTGGAGTACGTACTGGGCTGCTCCTACCTCTGCAAAAAACCCGTTTATGGTGTAGAACCAATCCACCTTTTCACCCATCTTGAATAGGGATTCATGTCCGTTTATTGCCTCTACAAATCCACCCCCATAAGCTGTTTTAACAGATGCAACTTTTTTCAGGGCATCCATTGCAGTGGTTTTACCTTCTTCTATCTCAACCTCTTTGTCGAGCA
>QMVI01000006.1 GCA_003661015.1 Methanosarcinales archaeon
AGAACAGCAAATGCGCCGACCGGGATTCGAACCCGGGTTGAGGGCTTGGAAGGCCCTAGTCATAACCACTAGACCATCGGCGCACAATACTTTTTTTAGTCCGTAGGATAAAAGATTTGCGATGAGTATTTGCAAAGTTGCGTATGGGAGAGGAGAAGTCGAGTTCGAAGTGGATAAGGTCGAGGTCATAGATAGCCCCCATCCCCCGGATGGCTATGGTGTTGAAATGGCTTTGAAGAGTCCAGTATCCTCTCCCCCTCTTGAACACATTATCAAAGGGAAGAGCGTGGGGGTAATACTTCCAGACATCACACGAGGGCTTTTCTCCCTACCTTCACTCATTGAAAAAGAGCTTGAATGTGCTGATGATGTTGTTTTTGTTTTTGCCCTTGGCCTTCACAGAAGAATGACGAGCAGGGAAATAAAAAAGATTCTGGGAGATTGGTCTGATTGTGAGTATCTCCAGCATGATGTTGATGATTGTGAGTACATCGGCAAAACAACCAGAGGAACCCCCCTCCATGTGTTCAGTCCCCTTATGCAGTTTGAGAGGGTGATAGCGATTGGAAGAATAGATTATCATTACTACGCCGGGTACACAGGTGGATACAAGTCAGTGTTGCCCGGGGTCTCTTCAAAGGAAACCATACTCTCAAATCATTCGCTGATGCTGGAAGAGGGAGCGGTTCCCGGGAACATCGACAGCCCTGTGAGAAAGGACATAGATGAGTGTTCAAGGTTATTCAGGTTGGACTTCATACTAAACCTCATAATGAGTGGGAGCGAGGTGGTAAGTGCTGTGGCTGGGGATGCCATTCTTGCACACAGAAAAGGGTGTGAATACCTCGACAGACATTTTCTTTTGAAGTGTCAAAAGGCAGATGTTGTAATTGTGAGTGCGGGCGGTTATCCAAAGGACATAAACCTATTTCAGGCACATAAGGCAGTTGAAAACATCCAGTCTGTTGTTAAAGAGGGAGGCTCCATAATTTTGGTGGCAGAATGTTCAGAAGGGCTTGGAAACGAAACTTTTGAGGAATGGGTGAAGATGGGATTGAGTCCTGATGATGTGCTGGAAAGGTTGAAAGGGAGATTCATCATGGGTGCCCACAAACTTGCAAGGCTGGCTCTTTTGAGAAAGAAGTTCAACCTTTTCATCGTTTCCTCACTCCCTGATGAACTTGCAAGAGCCTGTTTCTTCACACCCTTCAGTTCTGTGGAGGAAGCACTCAGAGAGATTGCAGAAACCCGTGGTGTGGGAGAGCGTATTTTGGTTGTCAAACACGGAAACTTTTTACTAAAAGGCAGATGAGATGAATCGAGATAACTTCGAGATAAGTTCTTTGATAGAAGATTTTATTTATTTTTTATTTATTAGAGAAGAGATATGATGCTCGAGAAACTCAGTGATGGATTACAGAGCGCCGTCAGCAGAATCATCGGTGCAAAAAGAATAGATGAGACTCTGGTAAATGATGTTATCAGAGATATTCAGAGGGCTCTTTTGGGTGCAGATGTCAGTGTAAAACTCGTTTTTGAACTCTCCAACAGAATAAAGAAGAGGGCTTTCGAAGAAAAGCCACCGCCCGGCACAACACCAAAGTCTCATGTGCTCAGAATTGTGTATGAGGAATTGGTCGGAATTGTTGGAAATGGACTGAACATCGAACTAAAACCCTAGACACTCATGCTTGTGGGACTTCAGGGAAGTGGAAAGACAACCACAACCGCCAAGCTCGCACGCTATTTCCAGAAGAAAGGACTGAAACCGTTTGTGATATGTGCTGACACATACAGACCCGCTGCCTATGAGCAACTCTCAACCCTGTGTGAGAAGATTGGCGTTTCGTTTTATGGTGAGAAGGGAGAAAAGGATGCGGTGGGCATCGTCAGGAGAGGTCTGAAAGAGGGAAGGAAGTACGACATCAAAATCATTGACACCACTGGAAGGCATGCTCTTGAACACGAACTGATAGAGGAGATGAAGAAAATCCATGAGATTGCACAGCCCGAACATACGATTCTTGTGCTTGATGCTGCAATAGGACAGGGAGCATCTGAACAGGCGAGAGCATTTGATGAGGCAGTTGGTGTGTCTGGCATCATAATAACAAAGCTTGATGGAACCGCAAAGGGTGGTGGAGCTTTGTCTGCTGTTTCGGAAATAGGCTCTCCAATCGCATTCATAGGAGCGGGCGAGACCTTAGATGATTTAGAACCCTTTGACCCGAACAGGTTTATTTCAAGGCTTCTGGGGATGGGAGACATACAGACACTTCTTGAAAGAGCGAAGGAGATAAAGGAAATAGAGCCAAAAAAGATGCTGTCAGGACAGTTCACACTCAAAGACTTTTATGAGCAGTTGGAGGCAATGGAGAAGCTGGGCCCTCTGAAGCAGATAATTCAGATGCTTCCTCTTGGGGGCATGGGAATCAAGCTTTCAGACGAAGAGTATGAGATGACAAAGGAGAAAATTGACAGATTTAAGGTCATAATGAAGTCAATGACCAAAAAAGAGCTTGAGAATCCCAGAATAATTGATTCTTCAAGAGTTCTCAGGATTGCACGAGGCTCTGGTACGAGTGTGGAAGAGGTAAGGAATCTGTTGAAGTACTACAAGATGATGCAGAAGGCTATGAAGGGTATGGGCGACAGAGGAAAGATGGCAAGACTGATGAAGAGGTTTGGCGTATGAGCGGTGGTAAGGAATGCAAGCACTATCCCTGTCATTTTCCAGGTCAGGGATGCAAGTACTGTTTCTGTCCCTTTTATCCCTGTCATGATTATGAACTTGGGTTTTGGGTGATTGGGAGAAGGGGTCGAGTACTGTGGAGCTGTATAGACTGTCATCTGCTTCACATACCTGAGGTTGAGGATTTGTATTCTCAGAACCCGAAACTAACACTCGAAGAGCTGAAGGCTTTTGCTATCCGCAAAGGTTTTGTTTATGTGGGAAAGAAGAGCACCCGCCACATCAAGAGAATTGTCATGATATGATTTTGGAGGGGGCTATGTTAATCGTATTCGAGGGCATAGATGGGGCTGGGAAGAGTACGCAGGCAAAGATGTTGAAGGAATCTCTTGAAAGATAGGGTTTGGAGGTTGCTCTGTTCAGAGAGCCAACCGATGGAAGGTGGGGCAGAAAGATAAGAGAAATTGCTAGGACTGGCAGAATCCTGTCTCCGCTCAAAGAACATGAGTTGTTCTTGCTTGACAGGTAGGAAGATGTTTTTATGAACATATTGCCCGCATTGGAAAATGGGAAAATCGTGATAATGGACAGATACTATCCTTCGAACATGGCTTATCAGGGGGCTTTGGGGGTTGACATCGATTGGATTTAGAGTGAAAATGAAAAATTTGCACCAAAACCGGATTTGGTAGTAATCGTGGATGTTCCGGTTGAGATAGCCCTCTCAAGAATACCAGAAAAAGACCATTTTGAGAGCAAGAAATATCTGGAAAAAGTGAGAGAACTGTTCATAGAGATGTCATCGAGAGAGGGATTTGTTCGTGTGGACGGTACCCTAACCAAAGAGCAGACTCACAGACAGGTGGAGGAAAGGGTGCATTCTCTTCTCGATAACAGCCCTCTTCTCGATTAAATAAGTTTCCCAATTCCCATACTCTCGTTTGTCTTTTTCATCGATGCCTCTTTATCAGACAGTTCGAACATGGCTCTTATGGCATCCACATTTTCTGGTATCACGATTGCTTCTTGATGCACAGCCATGAACAAATACAGCTCTCCATCTTCAATCGTTATCGAGTCAGACCAGACTATGTTCTCCCATATGTCGTATCTTGGTCTTCCCGAATCTCTTGCAAACTCAACAAGCTCTGCTGTTGATTTCAGGTCTGAGGTGGCAAGGAATATGCGTGGTTCCTTCGAAAGCATATCCCGAACATCCTCAGAGGTTGGAGGAGATGACAACTCAACGTTCAGAGTATGCATGTGCATCAGAGTTGTTGACAGCTTTGCAGCGAGTGTTGTTATGTTGATGTGTGGAAGAACTGTTTTCACATCTGGGCCATGGTGGGAAGGCAGTGTTATCGGATTCGGTATAATCGCATTTATGGGACCAGATTTTGAATCCCCTGGGTCAGCTCCCCTCCTCATCAACACCGCCCTTACTTTCTTCACACCGTACTCTCTATCCAGAAGATACAGAAGTCTGCACAATGCGGTTGTGTTGCACGACACAACCCTCACAAATCTCCTTCCAAGTGCACCATCATAGTTTGAAAGAGCGTTGAACGAGAAGCCCGCAACATCGTGTTTCTCACCACCCTGCCATATTGCCTTGCATCCACTTCTCTCGTACAGTTCTTTGTACTGGGCGCCAATCCCCCCTGGTGTTGCATCCACCACCACATCTGCCTCTCTGCACATGTCCTCAATCGTTCCCGCCACTTCAAGTTCAGCTTCTTCGAATGTTTGTATTCTATCTTCTGGAACATACAGTGGAAAACCCCTTTTCGACGCAAGTTTTGCCTCAAAATTCGGTCTGGTCTTTGAGACACCAATTATTTCCATATCATCCTGTAAAGAAACCGCATCTGCAACCCTTTTACCTATCGTCCCATATCCATTTATGGCAACCTTTACTTTATCCATATCCATATTTTCACCCCAGTCCAATCACATACTTCCTATCACACACTTTTCATTTGTTATGTCCACCTCGGCAATTGTCCCTTCAGCTATATATTTTGTTCCGAGAACATCGTACATCTCTATCTTTCCATTCTTCGCAGTTATTTTAACAACTCCTTCTGCTATCTTTTTTCCTTCCTTATACACATCCAATTCACACATACTTGCTCTCACCTCACTCAAACTCGATGGTTGCCGGAGGCTTTGGTGTGAGGTCATACACAACACGCGTAACCTCTGGAATTTCGCTTGTAAGTCTGGATTGTATTTTGAATAGGACATCGTATGGAAGCTCCATCGCCTTTGCTGTCATTCCATCTCTTGATTCGACTGCCCTAATCGCAACAATCCATCCGTACACTCTCACATCTCCCTTTACACCAGTCCCCTTTCCCAGAAGTGCAGCGTATGTCTGCCATGGTTGGTATTTGAGAATCTCCTCTTCCACAATCTTGGTAGCCTTTCTGACAACCTCCACCTTCTCTTTTGTAACCTCACCCAGTATCCTCACAGCAAGTCCGGGTCCAGGGAACGGCATCCTCTCAGATATTTCCTCTGGGAGTCCGATAGCTCTTGCCACCTCCCTGACCTCGTCTTTGTAAAGCTCTCTCAGTGGCTCTATGATCTTTTTAAACTCATATACATCTGGCAGTCCTCGGACGTTGTGATGTGATTTTATCCCTCCGATCGACTCTATGAAGTCAGGATAAATCGTCCCTTGAATCAGGTATTCCACTTTCTCCTTCCGTGCAACATCTTCCAGTATTCTGATGTACGTCTCCCCGAACACCATTCTCTTCTCCTCAGGGTCTTCTACCCCCTTTAGTGAGGAGAGGAACTTCTCTTCAGCTTCTATGACAATCACATCTGGAAATAGCTGTTTTATTCTCTCGGTCTCTCCTTCTCTCATGAGTCCTGTATCGAGATAAACCGGAACGAGCAAATCACCAATCGCTTTTTTTGCGAGAACATAACAAACCGAGCTATCCACTCCACCTGACAAAGCAAGTAATGCCTTTCCATCTATCTGTTTGAGCTCTTTAATCGATTTTTCGATAAACTTATCTACGTTTACCATTGGGATTAATTATCAACCTCTCATTATATAATGCTGATGCAAAGAGTTAAAAATGGCAGGAAGTTGGTGATGATAGGATGGATGTGATAGTGGTAGGGGCAGGTCCTGCTGGACTGTGCGCAGCTTGGAAGCTCTCGAGTCATGGATGTAAAGTGCTGGTCGTGGACATGGGAAAGGATGTGATAGAGAGAAAATGTAAGATGAGTGAGACACCTGGGAGAATATGCTGTCATTGCAGTCCCTGTGATGTGATGTGCGGGGTTGGGGGGGCAGGCACCTTCTCAGATGGGACACTCAATCTCAGGCCAGATATAGGTGGTAATCTTTCAGATTTTGTTCCCAATTCAGAAGCATGGAAACTCGTTGAAGAGGTCGATAGGATTTTCGTGATGTGTGGGGCTCCACCCAAGATAGAACTCTCTGAAGAAGAGGTTGAGGTAATCGAAAGGAGGGCAGCATCTGTCGGTGCAAAGTTTCTACCAACTCCCCAGAGACATATCGGTTCTGATAATACACCAGAGGTAATATTGAATCTGAAGAAGAGGCTGGAAGAAAAAGGAGTCGAATTTTTGCTGGAAACAGAGGTGAAGGACATACTAGTGGAGGATGGCGTTTGCAAGGGGGTTGTGCTTGCGGATGGCAGGAAATTGCACGCAGAGTATGTCATACTTGCACCTGGCAGGATTGGAGTCTCTTGGGTTGAGGAGCTTGTCGAGAGACACAACATAAAGGCACATCATGGCCCGATAGATGTTGGCATAAGGGTTGAAGTACCTGCAATAGTGATGGACCCGGTCACAAAGATAAACCGTGATCCGAAGTTCCACATAAGAACCAAAAAATACGATGACTTTGTGAGGACATTCTGTACAAATGAGAGAGGCTTTGTTGTGAAGGAGGAGTATGAGGGATTTGTGGCAACAAATGGACACTCGTACAAGGAGAGGAAAAGTGAAAACACAAATTTCGCATTCCTCGTAAGAATCAAACTGACTGAACCTCTTGAAAACACCACAAAGTACGGAAAATCCATAGCAAAGCTTGCCACAACGATTGGTGGTGGAAAACCAGTCCTTCAAAGGATGGGAGACCTGAGGAAGGGAAGGCGCTCAACATGGAAGAGACTCGAAATGAACCCAGTCTCGCCCACCCTGAAAGATGTGACTCCCGGTGACATATCCATGGCTCTTCCCCACAGAATCGTTATGGACATCATAGAAGGATTGGAGAAACTGAACGAGATAATACCGGGCGTCGCATCGGATTCGGTACTGCTTTATGCTCCTGAGATAAAGTTCTATGCAAGAGTATTTGAGGTTGATTCCAACATGGAGACAAATATAAAGAACCTCTTTGCTGCTGGTGATGGAGCAGGGCTCTCACGAGATATCGTGAATGCATCTGCGACTGGGATACTTGCAGCAAGAGGAATCCTTAGGAGGCTTGGAAAGTATGGAGGTATGGATTAAAGCGGATGAGGGAGAATGGGAAGATGTGAAGCCCATAGTCGTAAAGGCACTTGAGTCTGGTGTTGATTGCATCCTCACAACAGCTGAACATTCTCCGAAGATAAAGGAACTCGGTGCCATCAAAACAGCTGTTCATTACCCCGGAGAGGGGGATGTGGTGGTGGTCGGAAAAGGCACATCGTTTGACGGAACAAAGCCAATCGAAGAAAAGGAAGAGGTCATAAAACTGATAAATTCGTTGAAGAAAAAGGGATACGAGGTTGGAGCTTTTGTTGTGATACGGGGAAAGGAGTATGAGATGCTGGCTTCAGAGCTTGGAGGAATCTGCGATTATGTGATAGTGGTCAGCACAGACTGGAAGATTATACCGCTTGAGAATCTCATAGCAGCACTCCAGCCCACCCACACAAAACTGATAGCCAGTGTGTCGAGTGCAGAGGAGGCAAAGCTCGCTTTTGAAACACTCGAAGTTGGTGCGGATGGTGTTTTGCTGTCCACAAGAGACCCGAATGTGGTTGTGGATACGATGAAGGTTGTGGAGAGCTTGAGAGAGGAAAGGATTGAACTTGTCCCCGCCCGCATCATCAATATAGAACAGGTTGGGATGGGAGACAGAGTGTGCATTGATACGTGTGCAATCATGCAAGTTGGAGAGGGAATGCTCATAGGCTCTCAGGCAAACGGTTTCTTTTTGGTTCATTCCGAAAGCGAAGACTCTCCCTATGTTGCAGCCCGCCCGTTTAGGGTGAATGCGGGTGCGGTTCATGCCTACATAAAGGTGGGAGATAGGACGAAGTATCTGGCAGAACTCAAGAGTGGAGACGAGGTGATGGTTGTCAGCAGAGACGGAAAAGCAAGGAGAGAGATTGTGGGCAGGGTGAAGATTGAGAGGAGGCCTCTCATTCTTGTGGAGGCAGAAGTTGGCGGGAGAATCATAAAGACAATTCTTCAGAATGCTGAGACAATAAAGCTCGTGTCCAAAGATGGAAATCCGGTCTCGGTAGCCAGTCTCAAGGAGGGTGACGAAGTTCTTGTCCATGTTGAGGAAGTGGGAAGACATTTTGGTATGGGGGTTAAAGAGACCATCATAGAAAGGTGAAGAGCATGATTTTCCCAGAAGACCCCAAGTATGTGGGAGTGTGTGATAAGAATGAGAACAGAAGCGGAATGGTGTATAATCTGACCAAGTATCTGGTGGATTTGGCTACCAATACGATATATGAGGTGAGCACCGAGGGTTCAGGCATCATGAGAAACATCGTGGGTCTCAAAATCATAGCGGTGGCTGATGAGATATTCGAGTACGAAGAGCCTGTTGACATCCATAACCGTTCGGAGCTGATAGAGTTATCGAGTATGCTGTGTGGAGGAGACATCACAACTGTCCTCTTCAGAGGATTGGATGAACACATAACGTTTGTACATAAACCAGACACCTCTGTCCTCACCGAGATAGAGATATGGGATGTTGTTCCACCCTATCCATCCATACTCGTGCACATGATTGGAAAGCTGAAAGAAGCCGGTGCCTTCAACGAGTTTTTTGTGAGATTTTTACCAAGACTCGTGAACATAGGTGAGATAGAGGGAAAGAACCTCGTGTTCCCCTGTTCGTGCAGTGGATTACCATCCCCCCATCTTGACAGAGACTCCATCAAAGGCGAGGTGAAAATCATAGGCTGTGAGATATCGAGGGAGGTTGTGAAGGCGATGTACCCAGATGTGAAGTACGAACTCGTGAGCATATGCCCGCACAACAGCGATTACATCTCACCAACTAGACCCTTCATAGCAAGGTGCTGTCGAAAGGAGATGTGTGGTCCAACCGAGGTAAATGGTGTTCCCGGTTATATTGTGCATTGGGGAGCAAGACAGAACGAGCTGATTCAGGCTGTGCATACACTTTGTAAGGGGACGACAGATGTTTGAAATAAAAATCAAGGACTTTCTTGGGAGAATCGGAGTTCTCGATACACCACACGGAAAAATAGAAACACCCGCACTTTTGCCCGTGATAAATCCCAACAGACTTTTACTGCCTGTTAGCAGGATGAAGGAGATAGGTGCAGAAGCTCTGATCACAAATGCGTACATAATCTACAGAACACCGCATCTGCGGGAGAGAGCAGTGGATGTTGGCATCCACCGATTACTCGGTTTTGATGCCCCAGTCATGACAGATTCAGGGTCATACCAGCTCTCAGTGTACGGAGATATTGAGGTCGAGAATGAGGACATAGTGCAGTTTCAGATTGAAGTCGGCAGTGATATAATCGTTCCAAAAGATATTCCAACCCCCCCATTCTCACCCAGAGATAGGGCAGAGAAAGAGCTTATGACAACCGTCAGGAATGTGAGTGAGGCGTGGGAAATGCTGGCAGGGTTATCCAATCGCCCTTTACTTGCCTCACCAATCCAAGGCTCAACGTATCCCGATTTACGTGAGAAATGTGCAAGAATGTTGAGGGGAATGGGAGACATTTTTCCCATAGGAGCTGTCGTTCCTCTGCTCGAGAATTACAGATTCAAGCAGATTGCTGAAATAATATTACATTCCAAGATGGGAACTTCCACATGCACCCCCATCCATTTGTTTGGTGCGGGGCATCCAATGATTCTCTCGTTTGCAGTCGCTTTTGGGTGTGATCTGTTTGATTCGGCTGCTTATGCTCTTTTTGCCAAAGAGAACCGTTATCTGTCTCCTCATGGAACTTATGACCTTTCCAGTATGGAATATCTTCCATGTGCATGTCCGATATGCTCAACCCATACCGCAAAGGAGTTGAGAGAGTCTGATGAGAGGGAGAGACTTCTTGCAGAGCATAACCTCCACACAGCTTTCAGCGAGATAAGGTTGATAAAGGAGAGTATAAGGGAGGGAACTCTCATCGAACTCGTTCAACAGAGATGTAGAGCCCACCCCAGGCTTCTTGACGCTCTGAAAATAGCACTCTCCCACACAGATATAATAGACGAGCTATCCCCTCAGAGAAGGTCCTCCCCCTTTTACTCAGGTCCAGAGTCCGCCCTGATGCCAGAGGTGAGGAGACATCAAAAGAGACTTGAGAGACTTGAGGTTGGAAAGAACTGCATAATCTTCACAACTCATCCAGCATCAACACACCCAGAGCTATCGTTGAAAGATTTTGACTCAGTTTTTATTCTCAGAGCTCCCTTTGGTCCGTTTCCACCAGAATTAGCTGAAACACTTCCAGTGAATACGGTTCATGTTAGCGGTGATTTGGAAGCAAAGCATAAAGCTTTGGAGGGCGTAGTATATCTGGTAAAGAACAATCCAGACACATTATTCACACTCGTGCTTGACAGGGAGTGGCTCGATATTGCTAAGCAGAGGCTGAACGGGTTGGATAATGTGGAAGTATGGGGGGAGGAGAATGGTTGAGAAAGCACCGTGTGAGAAGATGGTGAAGTTCGTTCTTCCAGCCATAAGAGCTGAAATGGCAAGAACCCTCGTAAAAGAATACAACCTACCTCAGCAGAATGTTGCAAAAGTACTTGGTGTCACTAATGCCGCAATATCCCAGTATCTGAGTGAGAGAAGGGGAGCAGAAGTAGAGCTTCCACAGGATGTCGTGTTGTACATAAAGAAATACGCAAAAAAAATTTTAAGTGGCGACTTTGATGAGGACTATCTCTGTGAGATATGCAGGGTTTTCCAGAAAAGCCTCGAAAAAAGCCTTGAAAAATATGGTGATGATGTATCATGAGGGTTATCATTGTTGGTGCTGGGAACGTTGGCTATAATCTGGCACGTGTGTTGTCTGAAAAGCTAGACGTCGTTCTGATAGAAAAGGATGAGAGAGTATGTGAAAATGTGAGGGAGCAGTTGGATGTTGCTGTTGTTTGCGGGAATGGTGCAAATGTGAACATCTTGAAGAGTCAGCTCACTGATGACACGCGGTTGCTCATAGCGGTAACAGACAACGATGAGCTGAATCTGGTCGCATGCATGGCAGTAAAACAGCTAAACGAAAAAGTGAAGACAATCGCAAGAGTGAGCAATCCCGATTACATCGACAAACCAATATCCAGTAGAAGATTTCTGGGCGTTGATGTGATGATATCCCCGGAGTTATCTCTGGCGGATAAGATTGTGAGAATAGTTAGCTTGCCCTCTGCAATAGACTACGAAGAGGTGTGCATACCATACGGTGGCGATTGTATTCTGTTGAGCATTGTGAAGTTCAGAATAGGGTCATCATTCCCTGCACGAACTTTTTTGAGAGAGTTGGACTTCCCGAGGGGTGCAATCCTCATAGCGATAGACAGAGATGGAAAACTGATAACACCCAAGGGAAATGAGATACTGAAGGAGAACGATAAGGTACTCGTTCTTGGCAAGCCCGAGGTGATGAGGAAGATAGCCGAGTTCTTTGGCAGTGAGAAAGAGAAAGAGAGCGGAGATATCTTCATAGTGGGTGGTGGAATCGTTGGTCTCTACATAGCAAAGCTTCTTGATAGGGAGGTTGGTGGGAGGATAAAGATCGTTGAGAAGGATACAGAGAGGTGCAAGTTGCTCTCGGAGGAGGTTCCGAATCACATCATCATAAATGCTGATGCAACCGATTTGAATGTGCTGGAGGATGAAGGGCTGGAGAGGGCAAGCGTCATGATTTCGGTTACAGACAGCGATGAAAAGAATCTTTTGTGTTCATTAGCTTCAAAACACATAGGTGTGCCAAAGGTCATTTCAAGAGTCTCAAAATATGAGTACAGAGATATATTTGAGGTTCTTGGTGTCGATGTTCCATTGAGTCTGCACCAGATAATGGTGAATGAGGTTGTGAAGTTTGTCTGGGGTAGGTACATAAAAGCGGTTTTGAATCTGCTTGACAGTACGAAGGAGGTTCTTGAACTTCCCATAACGAGGAATTCGAAGGTGGCTGGAAAGAAACTCAAAGAATTGAAACTTCCAGAGGACACACTGGTTGTCGCAATTCTCAGGAACGGCACGATCGAGATACCGAGAGGGGAAAGCATTCTGCTGGGAGGGGATGCTGTGATAGTACTTAGCCCACTCAAGGATGTAGAGAGGGTTGAAAAGCTGTTTGGATGTCCCGCGGGGGAGTTGTGTGAGTAAAGTAGTTATGGGGATAATGGGTGTTGTACTTGCGTATTTCTCCATCTCGCTTTTGGTTCATACCGCTTTCTCATTGTATTACGGGGAAGACCCTTTCCCATTTCTCATACCTTTTGTTGTGTGTGGCCTTACCTCCATCCCACTGGTCAGATATGGTGTTCATGAGAAAATGAGACACACTGAGGCAATCCTTGTCGTATCGGTTGCATGGATAACATTTTCATTGCTCTCTTCAGTTCCATACATTCTCAGTGGAATACCTGTGGTGGATTCCATATTCGAGGCTACATCTGGCTTGACAACGACAGGAGCCACCATCATGGATGACATCGAGTCCCATGCACTGTCTCTCCTTCTGTGGAGGAACATGACTCAGTGGCTGGGGGGTATGGGAATAATCATGTTGTTCATAGCAATTCTTCCAGAGCTTGGGGTCGGGGGGAGGGAACTGTTCAAAGGGGAGTTTACAGGACCCACCAAAGAATACATAAGACCCAAGATAAGGGAAACAGCAAGGGTTCTATTCCTTGTTTATTTCATCTTCACAGCCATAATGATTGCTTTGCTGTATGTGAAGCTATCATTTTACGATGCTCTGACTGTTGCCTTCTCCACTGTGTCAACAGGAGGTTTCTCACCCCACACCGAGAGCATCTCATACTTCAACAGCGTATATGTTGAAACGGTTGTTATGATTTTCATGGTTCTGTGTGGTGTGAGCTTCGCCCTTCACTACCGGGCGTTGTACGAACATCCAAGAAACTATCTCAAAAGCTCGGAACTCAGGTTTTATTTGGGGTTTCTTGTCTTTTCGATACTGGTATCGGTAGCATATCTGTATATGGATGGCTTTCAAATTTTGGATGCCATCAGATTTGGAGCATTTCAGGTTATCTCCATCACAACCACAACAGGCTTCACCACCTACAATTACGATGAGTGGGCACCTGTCATAAAGTTGCTGTTGATGTTTGGGATGATATTCGGTGGTTGTGCTGGCTCCACAGCGGGTGGTGTGAAGATGGTGAGGGTGCAGTTGTTGATGAAGTTTGTGTATCAGAGCCTTTTCAGGTTGATTCATCCGAGAGCATACAAGCCGATCATGTTCGATGGAAAAGTGGTTAATGAAAGGGTGGTTGTCTCGATTCTCGGTTTCATATCGATTTTCATCTTTGTGGTCTTGCTATCCACCTTTGCACTGACTCTTATGGGAATACATGTGGTGGATGCTCTATCTGCAACAATTTCCACCATTACCAATACCGGTCCCGGCTTTGGGATGGTTGGACCAGAATTCTCTTACGCACCTCTGCCTGCACTGGCAAAATTGATTCTGGTTTTTGATATGGTGGCTGGAAGACTTGAATTGATGGTACTGCTTGTTCTTTTTGTCCCCGAGTTCTGGAGGGAAATCAGATGACGATGATGGATGAATTGAGGATGGCAGCACTCGGAGAAATCGAGTGTGATATGGTGATAAGAGATGGGGAACTGTTCTTGCCCACATGTGAGTTTGTTAAGGGAGATGTTGCAGTGCATAAGGGCGTAATAGTCGGGTTGTTTGATGATTATGAGGGAAAGGTGGAAGTGGATGCAGATGGGATGTGGGTCTCTCCTGGCTTCATTGACGCTCACCTACATGTGGAAAGCACATGTCTCACACTGTGCGAGTTCTCGAAGCTTGCGGTTCCGAGGGGAACAACCACAGTTGTGTGTGATCCCCACGAAGTGGCAAATGTTTCTGGTATCTTCGGTATTTCAGAGCTTATGATGGAGGCAAAAGGCCTTCCACTTTCAGTCTTCTTCACAATACCTTCATGCGTTCCTGCGTCTCCTTTTGAGACTGGCGGAGCAGAACTCGGTTTAAAGGAGGTAAAGCAACTGCTGTGTTGCGATGAAGTAGTTGCCCTCGGTGAGGTCATGAATTTCCCAGCTCTTGTTGGTGGGGATAAGAAGCTCATGGACAAAGTCCAGACTGCCCATAGGGTCGATGGACATGCCCCCTTGTTGGGTGGAAAGGAGTTGAGTGCTTACATACTGCTCGGTCCCAAGTCTGACCATGAATGCACAACATCAGACGAGGCACTCGAGAAACTCAGAAAGGGTATGTGGGTGATGGTGAGAGAGGGGAGTTCAGCAAAGAACTTGGACATCCTTGAAGGCATTCTTGATGAGGGGTTGTCTCTGAGCAGGTGCATGCTTGTGTCCGATGACCGGGACCCCAGAGACTTGAAAAAAGGCTATTTCGATGAGATTCTGAAGAGGGTGGTTGAGATGGGGGTTGAGCCCGGTGATGCACTGTCTATGATAACCACCAATCCAGCAAATTATTTCCGCATAGATGGGCATTTGGAGGTTGGTGCGAGGGCAGACTTGGTGATGTTGTCTGAGGATTTTTGTGTTCATGAGGTTATAAAGGATGGAAAGGTGGTCGCAGAGGATGGAAAGCTAATAGTAAGTCCAAAGAAATATAGCTTCGATGAGAGTTTAAAGAAGAGCATCAATGTGCCAGTGCTGGATGAGGATATGTTTAAGGTGAGGGTTGATTTGGATGGTGAGGTATGTGTGAGGGTGATAGGCGTCAGAGAGGGGTCTCTGATAACCGAGAGTCTGAGATACCCGCTTTCTGTGGAGAATGGTGAAATCATGGAGGACGTGGATAGGGATGTGCTGAGAATCGCAGTCATAGAAAGACACAAGGGAAGCGGAAGGGTTGCACTTGGCTTCATCCATGGATTTGGTTTGCAAAGCGGAGCATTCGGGTCGAGTGTTGCTCATGACTCACACAACATAGTGGTGGTTGGCATCAATCCAAGGGATATGATGAGGGTGGTGGATAGGATACATCAGATGCAGGGGGGATGGGTGGTGTGTGATGGCGATGAAGTTGCCTCATTGAGGCTTGAGATATGCGGTCTTATGACTGCATCCCCGTATGAGGAGGTTGTGAAAGGTATTGAAAGAATCGAGAGTGAGTTGATGGAGAGGGGAGTTGAAATCTCCTCGCCGTTCATGACCCTCTCGTTCGTTTCTTTATCTCCTATTCCACATCTAAAGCTCACCGATATGGGGTTGGTTGAGGATTTCACACCAGTCCCACTTGTCTTAGGAGGTTGTTCTGATGCTTGAGGTGTTGAGAAAGTCTTTGAGCCAAAGTCAGATAGTGATGAAAGGAGATTATCCCTATTTCGTGCATCCCATAACAGATGGGATACCCACAGTCCCCCCAGAGATGCTGGAGGAAGTTGCAACCGCCATCGCAGAGAAAATAGACCTCAACATAGACAGGATAGTCGGGATAGAGGCGATGGGAATCCACATTGCGACAGCTCTCTCACTGAAAACAAAAATACCGTTCACCATTATAAGAAAGAGGAAGTACGGACTTCCCAACGAGGTGGAGGTGGAGCAGAAGACAGGATATGGGGGAGCCAAGCTGTACATCAATGGGATTGGAAAGGGGGACAGAGTCGTGGTTGTGGATGATGTTGTGAGTACTGGCGGGACTTTGAAAGCAGTCGTGTCTGCCCTCAAAGAGGTGGGTGCAGACATAAAGGACATATGCGTTGTTTTTAAGAAAGGGAAATGCATAGACGAGGTCGATGGTATGAAAATAAAGTATTTGCTGGCGGTGGATATTGTGGATGGCTCTCTTGTCGAGGTCGGGGAGGTGTGATGGTGAAACTTGACCCATGGGGTACATCGACAATCGAGGATTATTCTCATCTCTTTGAGGAGTTTGGAATCCAGCCCTTCAAAGCTCTGGTTGAAAATATACCGAACCCCCACAGATTGATGAGAAGAGGCATCATATTTGGACATCGGAATTACGAAGCAGTTCTGGATGCCCTTTTATCTGGCAGTCCATTTGCGGTGATGAGTGGCTTCATGCCGAGTGGCAAAGCCCATTTCGGCAGTAAGATGGTGATGGAAGAAATCATATGGCATCAGGAGATGGGAGGAGATGCTTATGTGGCGATTGCAGACATAGAGGCACATGTTGTCAGAGGTCTTTCGTGGGATAGGTGTGCTGAGTTGGGAAGAGATTACATACTCAGCATAATTGCTCTTGGGCTCAAACCAGAAGCCACCATATATTTCCAGTCCACAATGGAAAGGGTGAAAGACCTTGCAATCGAGCTTTCTGGTGAGGTAAATCTATCAGAACTCGTGTCCATATATGGGTTTGGTGGCGATGTATCGCTTGCCCATATGCACACACCCATCATACAGAGTGCTGACATACTGAATCCTCAGCTTGATTCTCCAAAGCCGGTGGTTATTCCGGTCGGACCAGACCAAGACCCCCATATCAGACTTACGAGAGAACTCGCAGACAGAGTTAATATGTTCAAGGTTTTCGAGGCAGACAATGGAAAGGTGAAAGTCTATCCAAAGGTCTCGAAGCACGAGGTTGGAGATGTTCTCAACCATCTCAAAACAGAACTCGAAAAGGAGTTCGAGGTTTCTGAATATGAGGCACATCTCGAGGTGGTGGGAAGTGTTGAGAGGGTGAGGGATGTTGCGACCAGAGTGGAACTCGAACATGGTGGCTTTGCCTTCTTACCCCCATCTTCCACCTACCACAGATTCATGGAGGGATTGACAGGTGGCAAGATGTCATCAAGCAAGCCAGAGAGCTACATAGCACTCACAGAGGATGTGGATGAGGCGGTATCTAAGCTGATGAGGGCAAAGACAGGAGGAAGGATATCGAGGGATGAGCAGATGAAGTTCGGAGGAAATCCAGAGGAGTGTTCTGTTTATGCCATGTTGCTTTTCCATCTTGTTGAGGATGATGAGGAACTCACCAGAATATACATGGAATGCAGGAATGGAGAGCGGTTGTGTGGGCAATGCAAGAGCGAGGCATCATCTCTTCTCAGAAACTTTTTGATAGAGCATCAACACAAAAGAGAGGAAGCAGTCGAGAAACTTGACGAATACAACATCGTATGGGGGAAAAGGGTGTGAGTGGTTTGCAGAAAATCGAGTGGGCTGAAATGCACATGCCAGTTCTCAGAGCAGTCTCGGAGGAGCTTTCAGATTCCTTGAAGGGATATACGGTTGGAATGGCTCTCCATGTGGAGGCAAAGACCGCAGTACTGGTAAGGACTCTGGTGAGGGCAGGGGCAGAGGTTGCAATCACAGGATGCAATCCATTGAGCACGCAGGATGATGTTGCAGATGCCCTCAGGGCAGAGGGTGTGCATTGCTATGCAAAGAGAGGATGCTCGACAGAAGAGTACTATGAGGCAATAAACAAAGTGCTTGACCATGAGCCCGATGTGGTTGTGGATGATGGTGGAGACCTGATATTCACCCTCCATGCCCACCGCAGAGAACTGCTCGAAAACATCAGAGGGGCGACAGAGGAGACCACCACGGGCGTCAAGAGACTGATTGCCATGCACAGGGATGGAAAACTGGAATTTCCAGTGATAGCTGTGAACAACGCAAGAACGAAATACCTCTTCGATAACAGGTATGGCACAGGACAATCGACTTGGGACGCCATCATCAGAACAACGAATCTGCTTGTTGCGGGAAAGACTGTGGTGGTTGCCGGGTATGGGTGGTGTGGAAAAGGTGTTGCAATGAGGGCGAGAGGACTTGGAGCAACCGTGATAATAACAGAGGTTGATCCGGTCAAGGCATTGGAAGCGTGTATGGATGGCTACCGTGTGATGAAGATGGAGAAGGCGTCAGAGGTTGGTGACATCTTCATAACCACAACCGGCAACAAAGATGTGATAAGACTTGAGCACATTATGAAGATGAAGGATGGGGTTTTGTTGGCGAATGCGGGGCATTTCAATGTCGAGATAGATGTGGAGTCGCTGAGAAATACTGCCCAATCAAGGATTGTGAGAAACAATGTGGAGGAGTTCGTATTAAACGGAAAAAGGATTTATTTGATAGCAGAGGGAAGACTCGTGAATCTCGCAGCTGGGGATGGACATCCCGTTGAGGTAATGGATATGAGCTTTTCAAATCAGGCTTTGTGTGTGAGGTACATAGCAGAGAATGAATTGTCTCCGGGTGTGTACGATGTCCCAGGCGAGATTGATGAGCATGTGGCAAATCTCAAACTGAACTCTCTCGGAATAGAAATAGACAAACTCACACCTGAGCAGGTAAAATATCTCTCTGAGTGGAGGATGGGAACATGAGTGTGATAACAAAGGACGTACTTGAACATTTGCTCTGGCTATCAAAACTTTCGGTGAGCGAGGAAGAAAAGGAAAGAATATTGACACAGCTGAACAGCGTTTTGGAGTATTTCTCGATTTTGGATGAGCTTGAAATCGAGGATGTCGAGCCAATGTGGCAGGTTGCAGGTCTTGTAAATGTGTTCAGGGAAGATGAAGTTGAGCCTTCTCTTCCTCAGGAGGAAGTTCTGAAAAACGCACCAAAAACCGAGAACGGATTCATAAAAACCCCAAGGATGATGTGATATGAGAACGATAGGAGAGGTAAGGAAGAGCATAGAGAGTGATGGGTGTGTTGAGGTTGTTCATCGGGTTCTGGATGACATAGAAAAGTCTCCCTTAAACGATTTCATAACGGTTGCGAGAGAACAGGCTCTTTCGGTTGCAGAGCAGATTGAGAGAAACTGGAAGGAATGGTGCGATAAACCACTTGCAGGTATTCCGATTGCCATAAAGGACAACATATCCACCCGGGGCATAGAAACCACATGTGCCTCCCGCATTCTGAGGGGTTATGTGCCACCATTTGATGCAACGGTTGTGGAAAGACTGAAGAATGCAGGAGCAATCATAGTCGGAAAGACAAACATGGATGAGTTCGGCATGGGAACAACATGCGAGTACAGTTTTATAGGTCCTACCAAAAATCCGCATGATTTGACAAGGGTTGCTGGTGGCTCATCTGGTGGGAGTGCTGCCACTGTTGCATCTGGTGAGGTTCCCGTATCACTGGGAAGCGATACAGGAGGGTCGATAAGATGTCCTGCCTCTTTCTGCGGTTGCATCGGATTAAAACCCACATATGGTGCGGTATCGAGGTATGGACTCGTTGCTTATGCAAACTCACTTGAGCAGATCGGACCCCTATCCAATACGATTTCAGACCTCGCTCTCGTTTTCGATGTGATAGCTGGATGGGACAGAAGAGACTCCACCACCGTGAACGTTCAGATGAACCTGAAAGAGAGGATTGAGAGTGTGGAAGGGCGCAGAATTGCGCTGGGCATTCCGAAGGAACTCTCCATACCAGATGAGAGAGTTCAAAAGGTCCTGTGGAGTGTGATACATTCCTTTGAGGAGAGCGGGGTTGATTACAGGGAGGTGAGTCTGCCTCACATAGAATACTCCCTCCCTTCGTATTATATCATAGCAATGAGCGAGGCATCGTCGAATCTTGCAAGGTTTGATGGAATGAGATACGGTCTCAGAACCGAGGATACTGTTTGGTATGAAACATTTTCAAATGTGCGGGGAATGGGATTTGGAGAGGAAGTGAAGAGGAGGATTGTGTTGGGGACATTTGCTCTTTCGAAGGGATATCAGGACAGGTACTATCTCAAGGCTCTCAAAGTAAGGAGAGTTGTGAAGATGGAATTTGAGCGTGTGTTGAATGAGGTTGATGCCATCATAACCCCCACAATGCCGTGTCAGGCTTTCAGAATAGGTGAGATAAAAGACCCGCTGACAATGTACCTTGCAGATGTCTTTACAGTTCC
>QMVI01000007.1 GCA_003661015.1 Methanosarcinales archaeon
CTATCTCAACAAAGACAAGAGGAATGTCTACCTCGGTGGGCCCATGATGTGTTGCTTCCATGACAACTTTCCACTCACTTTCCTGAGCGTATCTCATCAGATTCAGAAGTATTGTTCTCATGAGATGTGGGGATGGCACACACAACGAAGACCCATACGCTCCGGTGAAATGGGTTGTAAAAATCTTTCCAGATGTATCGCTCTTGTGTCTGGACGCAAATATGAGAGAATCTACATGAAAACCACTCAATTTTCTGTCAATCCCGTTGAGGTTTGTGAGGTCATCTTTCACATCTACGATACACACATCCTCTCTCACCCATGTGCTCTCAATCACTTCATCATTTCCCAAATCAATCTCATCCCAATCAGTAATTCTGAGTAGATTATCTTTGATATTCTGGCTTGCTATGTCCAATCTTGAACATACGATAACATACATATTATATTCACACCCTTCTTGGTACACGGACTCTCACCAAAACAGAGTCCTCTCCAATCTTCTGCCACTCCATACTTCCCTGATGGAGTTTAGCAATCTCAGAAGCCAAATAAAGTCCAAGCCCGCGTGAGGAAGTTATGTACTCGGGTGATAGCAATTTTTCAAAATCTGAAAGAGATATGCCCTTCGCAACGAATTCCAATATTGCATCCTCATCTTCGGCTCTCTTGATGATGTTCAATTTTCCTCCCCTCGACGCTCTTATCGAAATATTCTCTACAACATCATATATGAGCTGGCGTAGGCTTGCTTCATCCCCTTTCAAAACAATCTCTTCTCCAGATACTTCAACATTCAGTCCCCTCTGTTCCAGAATAAAGGATAAATCAGACAAAATCTTGTCTATCAGCTTTCCAATGTGTATGTCTCTCCACTCCATCCTCTCATCCTCAATTCTAACAAGACTCAAAAGCTTACCAACAACTGCTTCCAATTTAGATGTGCTTCTAACCATTGCATTAACCATCCGTGAAAGGTGCTCATCCTTCATGTAATCACTGTCTTTTAGGAGGGAAAGATACCCATGAAGTGCTGTCAGTGGGCCTTTGAGGTCATGCAAAGTTATGTCCACAAACTTCATTTTGAGTTCATCGAGTTTCTTTAACTCATGATAAGCATCCCTTATCGTATTGGAATATCTCCTGATGTCCACATCAAGTCGAGTTCTCTCGATAAGGTGAGACAGTTGGAGACATATTGACTCGATAAAACTCTCTTGAATCTCACTGTCATTGGCATCAATACCATCCCACCCAAGCTTAAGAACTCCTTCCTCCTCGCCCACAGAAAATGTATGAGAAATAGAAAGAAGGTCATCAATGTTATCAACATCACCATAACATGCCTTGCACTCCTTCCCAAGAATTATCAAGCCTGCACTTGCGTTGAGATTTCTAACAATCGTATTCAGTGCTTCATTCAACACAGCCTGCTCATCATCTCCCTTCACGGACGCAAGTTCATAAAGTGTTCTCAGTTCATTCGCATATCTCTCCATCTGCTCAACTGCAATACATCTCTCGATGACATACACCAATATCTTCCCCAGCTCCCTCAAAACAAACCTCTCATATTCCGTCCACACCTTTGGGCGGTTGTTTAGCAAAACAATCACTACACCATTCTCAAAGCACATAGCAAGCAAAGATTCAACCTTTAATCCCTTCAAAATCTCCCTCGTTTTTTCATCCACATCGTCTGTAGAGGATATGGAGACAAAATTCTCCTCTTCTATCAATTCCCTGAAAACATCAAAATTCACATATTTTATCCTTTCTTTCATTCCTTCTCTATGCTCTGAGTCCCACACATAAACCTGATTGAGACTATTTTTTGTGAAATGCAAAAGCAGAGTTCCATCAACGCCCATGAATTCTCCAATCCTCTGAAGACACAACTCTATCCTCTCCTCCAGTTTGCTATCGATAATTGTTGATTCCAGTATCTCGCTGACTACGTTCTCGATTTCAAGCCTGATTTTCAGCCATTCTTCTATGCTTTTTATGTCTGTGATGTCAAAAACACACCCGAGAATTGCATTCCTTCCCTCATACTCAACTAAAGCGGGTATGATGATGACCCACAACAGACTTCCATCCTTTCTTATGCCTTTTACAACATGCGAAGTGGGCAATCCCTCAACCCCACCTTTGATTGCTTTATTTGTGAATTCTTCAAGAAGCTCCTGCCCCTCTGGTGTTATGAGTCTTTTATAATCTGTAAAGAGCAATTCGTCCCGTGTATATCCACTCATCTCACAAAATGCTCTGTTTACGAATTTGAAAAAACCGTCTTGGTATATGTAAACCCCGATAGGTAACGATTCTAACATCGACATGTTCATGCTATTTATTTCCATCACAGTATTTCTTGTTATGACATAAATATTAACATAACGTTAATTGTGGGATGGTGATGCAAGATGGACATGCAAAAAATAATCGAAAGGATGGAAAAGAGGGACTCAGCGAGGGAGGATGCAATAAAACTAACAAGAGAGATTACAAGATTATCTGCAAGAGCAATCAGACAGATACACCGTTCTCTCGATAACCTGAGTGAGATTGAGGAAAGTAAAAACTCGATAAAAAAGGCAAGAAAATTGTTGGAAGAGGTGAATGAGACATTAAAAGACCTGCCTGAAATATACTATGCTGGATTTGTTGAGAGTGCACAACAGGAGTTTGTAGAGGCATCAATCACCTTCAACATTGTGAGGGCATTTGAATTTGAAGATGAGAGTGAGGTGAATATACCATCACCGGAAGAGCTGAACGTAACAGATGCCTCATACCTTAAAGGGCTTGCAGATGCGATTGGGGAATGTAGAAGATACATCATATCACTGTTAATGAAGAAAGAGACAGTAAAGGCATAGAGAGTGCTCGCTCTGTGCGAAGAGCTTCATCATGCGCTCATGGAGTTTGACTTTCCAGACGCCCTCACACACGGACTGAGGCACAAGACTGATATTGCATCCCAGCTCATAGATAAAACGAGAAGCGATATAGTTTCGGTACTTGCTGCAGATAGAATTGAAAAGGTGGTGAAAAACATTGGGTGAATTCTGGTTTGATGAACACACAGCAGATGTGAAGTTTCATGCAAAAGGGGAGAGTATTGAAGACCTCTTTGAGAGCTCGGCACTTGCACTCTTTGAGGCAATGGTTGATACAAGCAAAGTTGAACCAAAAGAAGAAAGGATAATTGAAATCGAGGGATGGGGCAAAGAGCTCACTGAAATTCTTTATGACTTTCTAACAGAACTCATAATCATATTCGAGGTTGAAAAACTTGTATTTTCACGGTTTGATGTGAATTTTGAAAACAACAGACTAAAAGCAAGATGCTGGGGAGAGAAGATAGATGTAGAAAAACATGAATTCAGAGGAGATGTGAAGGCTGTAACGTTTCACGAGCTAACGGTTGAGAAGGAGAATGGATACACTGCAACCGTTGTGCTTGATACATGAGGGGGATAGGGTGTTAAAAGCACTATGTTCTGGAATCTCGCTCCTCTCAAGAATACCAGTTGGAATGGAAGACCTTGACATATCCAAAAAAACTTATCTCTTTGTCCCAATTGGAGGATTTCTCGGTCTCATAATCGGGACTCTCGCATATTTCTTTGCATTGGTATTTCCCCCAGAACTCTCAGCATTTCTGATATTGGTTGTGGTATACTGGGTGTGTGGTTTCAACCATCTCGATGGACTGGCTGACATGGGGGACGGAATAATGGCACAAGGAAACAAAGAGAGAAAGATAAGTGCTATGAAGGATGTGAGGTTGGGCGTAGGTGGGATGGGAACTGTTGTTCTTTACTTGATAGGTCTGTATGCTGTTTTAGTTCTCATCTCTGCCAATGCATCCTTGTCAATGATTGCTATGCTCGTGGGGGAGATTTGTGCAAAGCATTCTATGGTGATGATGTGCGCAGTTGGAAAACCTATTTCACAGGGGATGGGAGCTCTCTTTCTGAAAAACACCACAAAAAAACATTTGCTTTTGAGTTTTATTCTCAGTCTCTTCTTAATCACCCCATTATATTACTTAGGAATGATTATCCCAGGGGTTTTTGCAATTGTTTCCTCAACTCTTGGCTCGATTTTTCTTCTTTATATAGCTGAAAAGAACTTTGGTGGTGTAAATGGAGATATAATAGGTGCATCTAATGAGATTGGAAGGATTTTGGCACTTATTGTGATTGGAGGCATTGCATGTATGCACTTGTGATGGCTGGTGGGAAAGGGAGGAGGATGAAAAAGGGAGGCATAAAGACAGAAAAGCCATTGATAGAAATATGTGGGAGACCCATTATAGAACGCATAATCGATGTTATCAATGATGCTCCCTCAATAGACGGGGTGTGTGTGGTGGTTTCACCCCATGTTCCACATACCATCAGATGGCTTGCCGACAGAGATATTGAAATGTTCATGGGGAGGGGGGAGGGATACCTGCAAGACATGATGGAGGCGGTTGAGAGCTTGAAAATAAAAGAGCCATTCATCGTTTGTATGGGAGACCTCCCTCTTCTGAATACGGAACTCATCGAACTCATAGTCAGTGAGTATGGGAAACATGAAGAACCTGCACTCTCTGTGCATGTGCCATTGCGTTTATGCAGACAGCTCAATATACACCCTGATACTGTTCTTCAAGGAGACTTGGTTCCTTGCGGTATAAACATACTCAGGGGAGATATGGTGAGGCATGAACAGGATGAGTACAAATTCGTCATCAATAGAGTGGAAGGTGCTGTCAACATAAACTGGCCACATGATATAACAATAGCAGAAAAGCTTTGTGGGAGGAAAAGATTATGGATATCATGAGAGAGATGTTCAACGTACCGGCACAGAATGAGATAAAGAAAGGACTTACAACCGACATCTACTTCCTAAGAACCGAAGAAGTTCTCAGAACAAAGAATGTGAATCCCAAAGTCGTGGCTGAGGTCACCTGTACCTCTCACGCAGTTTTTGCAGGTCTTGATGAGGTACTGAAGCTGTTGGAAGGATTGCCCATTGATGTTTATGCTGTTCCAGAGGGAACGATAATCCATCCCCGAGAACCAGTTATTTGTATAGAGGGACATTATCTCGACTTTGCAAGATATGAAAACCCACTCCTCGGATTCATATGTCATGCAAGTGGAATTGCAACGAATGCAACCAAAATCAGATAGGCTGCAGGAGATAAAAAGGTATTCTCATTTGGCACAAGAAGAGTGCATCCTTCACTTGCGATTGTTGTCGAGAGAAGTGCATGGATTGGGGGAGTGGATGGTGTGAGTAATTATATTGCTGCTCAGAAGCTTGGCATACCTTGTGTTGGAACAATGCCCCATGCCCTCATCATATGCTTTGAAAATCAGGCAGATGCATGGACTGCTTTTGATGAGGTTCTGCCAAAGGAGGTGCCAAGAGTGTGTCTGTGTGATACATACTACGATGAGAAAACAGAGAGCATAATGGCAGCAGAAGTACTTGGAGAAAAGCTGGATGGTGTGAGGCTCGATACGACATCATCGAGAAGGGGAAACATGAAAGCAATAGTGGAGGAGGTGAGGTTCGAACTCGACATAAGGGGATACGAAGATGTGGAGATAGTTGTGAGTGGGAGTCTGGATGACAACGCAGTTTTAGAGTTGAGGGATGTTGCAGATGCGTTTGGAGTTGGGACGTTCATATCTGCTGCAAAACCGATAGATTATGCCCTCGATATTGTCGAGAGGGAGGGAGTGCCCTGTGCGAAGAGAGGAAAATTGGGGGGCAGAAAACAGGTGTGGAGAAGATGGGAAGACCTATCACATGCACTGACATCTGCAGATGCAAAAATGGAAGGGATGGAACCGATTCTTGAGAAAGTTATGGAAGATGGTGAGATACTCATAAAGCCAGACCACAACCTCGCAAGAAAGCATCTACTATCCCAGCTCAAATCATTCTTCTGATTTTTTATTTTTGAAGCAAGAGATAAAATGTTTCTTTTTCTCCACAAACCATCTCTCATGTTCCTTCAAACTCTATTGTAAGTTTTCCTTCTCTGAATTTGGAGCCTATAATCCTTCTTCCCACCAACGTTGTAGGTAGGGTTATGATTCTCTTGTAGTTCCCCACAACAACAGCAAGCTCATCACCCTTACTAAAAAGTTCAAGTTCCTCTTTTGATGCAAAAGGCAACATAATCTCAAGTACGAACTTCTCATCACTCCTTTTGAGAGACGTGGGGGTGTGAATGATTCTAACGTGTGTGGGGTCCTCATCCCTCCCATACAGTTCTCTTGCCACCTCTTTCAGCGAGTCTATGCCAGAAACCTCACATCTGAGGAGTTTTAACTTTCTGATGGGCAAGGGTGAGAACGATATCTCAGCAAGTTCTATGTACTTGGACTGCGAAGAGAGCCACTCAGAGAAGTATGCATCCTGAACCTCATGTGGAATTATCTTGTTTAGAATAATCTCATCAACATGAAGACCGTAAAGCATGAGGTACGTATATGCTCGGTGCGACTCCTTTAAGACCATCTTTTCAGGATTGACCACCAGCCTAACAGTTGTGGTTCTTGGATCTGTAAGAATCTGGGATAATCTATCTATTCCGCTGTATATTTTCTCAATGGAATCGAAAACGTTGTCCTCTGGGAACGGAACTGACGATACTCTGTTTGCAACCGGCCTTATAACCTTTGCCACTTTTTTCCCGACACTAAAAAGATGTTCCATATACCATCTCATAATCTCTGGAAATGACAACAGCTGAAGGGTGCCTGCGGTTGGTGCACAATCCACAATCACAACATCATACTTCTCAGAAAGACGTATCAGTCTCAGAAGGTTGAATAGTTCTTCCATTCCCGGAAAGATTGAAAGCTCTTCAGCAACAACGTTGTCAAGACCCTGAGAAGAGAGAAATGTTTTGAAGTACGTCTGAACAACACCCCAGTTCTTCTTTATCTCACTCTGCACATTCACTTCCAGAGCATCAAGATTATCCGACACTGGGGTGGGTTCATCCCCCAGCTCAAATTCAAAAGCATCTGAGAGACTGTGTGCAGAATCAGTGGACATAACAAGTGTATGGTAGCCAAGCTCAGAACATTTGAGGGCGGTTGCTGCAGATACCGTGCTCTTTCCAACTCCTCCCTTTCCCGTGTATAATATTATTCTCCTCATTCTTGTATCTCATCCTAATATTCTGACCTCAACATCCGGAGCATATTTTGAAACGAGTCTTTCGAACTCCTTTGGGTCTCTTTCAAGACCCTTGAGATAGTTGTAATGCATCGGTATCACTATCTTCGGCGAGATCAAACTAACAGCTTTGGCAGCATCCTCAACATCCATCGTATAAGTTCCACCTATGGGCAACAATGCAATATCTGCTTTGATATCCTTCATCTCCGGAATCAGGTCTGTATCCCCCGCATGATATATTTTGACTCGACCCATTTCAACGATGTACCCAATTCCAAGCCCTCTGGGATGGAACGGTTTTCCTATGTTGTATGCTGGAACAGCTTCTATTCTAACACCTTTATGTTCCACAACATCCCCCTCTGATATGCTCTGACAACGTATTCCGTGTGCAGATAACTTCGTGCAACATCCCCTCGGGCACACAACAATTGTCTCGTCTTTCATCAGCAACCCTATGTTATCCTCCGGACAGTGGTCATAGTGCTCATGGGTTGACAGAATTATATCTGCCTTTGGCGGATTCTGTGGGAGCACATACGGGTCTATATACACACATATCTCACCAAACCCAAGAAGGAAGGATGCATGCCCCAGCCAAGTGATCTCTACTTCATCATATACCGTGCTGTTCATGTGTTATAGTTTTATCTTGAAAGAATATAAAAAAGTAAGTATGGAAGGGGGAAGTTTGATTGAAGATTATGAAGATTCACCCTTGTGGTGGTAAAGAACTATACAGTGCTGAGGCTCATACTGAGGAAATAAGAATCACAGAAGATGTGAAGGAGAGTTTTAAAAAATACTTTAAAGTCTTAGTTTCTCCAGACAATCAGTTCATGATGCTTGAGGACAAGAAGGGGTGCAGAATATTGATTTTTTCGACTGGAAGGATTGTCATAAGAATGGCAGAGTCTGAAGATGAGGTTAAAAAGTATTTCAGGATGGTAGAGGAGGCTTTCGTTAAATGAATGTGGAAGAAATCCGCAAGGATTTCCCCATCCTGCTGGATAAACACAACAAAGAGCATAAGCCCATGATATACTTTGACAACGCCTGTATGAGTCTAAAACCAGAATGTGTGATATCTGAAATGCTTAGATACTACCATGAATTCTCGGCGTGCGGTGGGAGGTCTATACACTACCTTTCAAGAAGGGTGAGTGAAGAAGTTGAGAAGGCAAGAGAAGAGATAGCTTCCTTCTTTGGCTGTAAAGACGCAAGAGAGTTTGTGTTTGTGAAGAACACTACTGAAGCAATAAACCTCGTATCTTACGGTCTGAATCTCAAAAGAGGAGATGTTGTCCTAACATCAGACAAGGAACATAACTCCAACCTTGTCCCATGGCAGATGCTCTCAAAGAAGAAAGGAATAGAACACAGAATCGTGCCTACCCGTGAGGATAATACGCTCGACATAGAGGTTTTTGAGGAGTTTGTAAAAGGTGCTTCACTTGTTAGCATTGTACATACTTCAAACCTTGATGGATATACGATGCCAGCAAAAGAGATAATAGAAATAGCACACGAACACGATGCACTTGTTCTGTTGGATGGTGCGCAAAGTGCACCGCACATGCCAATAGACCTGAAAAAACTGGATGTTGATTTGTTTGCCTTCTCACTCCACAAAATGCTTGGACCCACGGGAGTGGGATGTCTTTATGGAAAGTATGAGATACTCAAAAAACTGGAGCCATTCATAACAGGGGGGGATACAGTCGATGACACAACATACACCTCAGCACAGTTCAAGGATGTGCCTTCAAAGTTCGAGGCTGGACTTGGAAACTATGCTGGATATGTTGGCGCTGGTGAGGCGATAAGATATCTCAAAAAAGTTGGGATGAAAAACATCCGTGAGCATGAAATCAAATTAAACAGAATAATCGACAGAGAGTTAAGGGAATTCGATGGTTTAAAGATAATCGGGCCTGAAGATGCTTCGTTGAGGGGGGGAATCACAAGCTTTGTGGTTGAAGGTATAGATTCGCATGATATTGCCCTGATTTTAAGTGAGGGGTCAAGAATATTTGTTAGGTCAGGTGCATTCTGTGTACATTCGTGGTTCAACTCACGAAGGGTTCCCCCTGCACTGCGAGTTTCTCTTTACATCTACAACACCAAAGAGGAGTGCAAAATTTTCATTGAGAGGCTTAAAGAGGTGTTGAGTTTACTCTAAAATGTGGTACATCCTCTGCATCAGCCTCATGAATTTATCAAGCCTCAACCTTCACAGATTTTATTTCTGTCCTTCTAACTTCCACCCTTCTCAGAGGATAGACAACCTTTGCTTCTCTGTAAAGAAGTGATGACAGCTTTCCTGAAAGTATCTCATAAATGAAGTCATCAAATGTTAATTCCTTTGATCTTTTTAGTATTATATCCTCCATAATTTTCCTGATAGCTTTTATCTGACTTGTATTGGCTCTCTTTATAGTAAAAGCAGAGGCTTTCACCCTTAAAACTCTCCCATCCTTCGTGGATACTAAAACATTCACATCAACCTTGGAAGTCCTCCTTCGGATGAGAGAACGAATATAGTCTCTTGTCATATCATGCCCTATGAACTCTGTATTTGCATTCTCCCCGGCGACATCTATAACCTTAAACTTCAATTTAATATGCTGCTTTGACATATCTCCATCTATGTCGCCAAGCGTTGTTTCTATTGTCCTACCAATAACCAGTGAAGGGTCAGAGGCTATTGTCTCGCCCACTGGCTTGTAATCAAACTGAGGGGGAGCGAGAATTTTGTACCACTTCTTTGTCTTCCAAGTATCTACTTTTCTACCCCTTGAAACCTTTGCCATATTCTGATCACCTTCACGCAAGAGATTTCGGAGACCTCTTTATCTTTCTTCTCTTCTTGCCCTTCGATGTGTATCTCTGTGCAGGCCCAGGTTTGGTGTATATGCTATCTGACTCCGGAACAAGCCTTATCTTGCCTTTCCTGTTCTTTATTCTAACCCACTTAATACTCCCAGTTTTCCCCATCTGCTCACCTCTTTATAAACTCTGTGTATCCACATCTGCCACATGACCGCCTGTCCTTATGTTCGGCCAAGAAAATTCCTTCACCGCATCTTGGACACCACTGTCTTTTTCTTATCAGCTTATCTCCCTTAATCTCATAGTAATCACTCACTCTCATCTTGCTCCTTCACCTCTTCATTCTCATTTTCTTGATTTTCTTGTTCTTGTTCATTTTCCTCTTCTTCTGAAACCTCGCCCTCCTCCATATCCCTAATGTTCCTTTCTATGATATGCTCAAGCTCAATCTCCTTCACTTTCTCTGGACTCTCATAAACTTTTGCATAGCCCAACACTTCTCGTTTGCCAAATATTGTCTCCATTCTGTCAAGCACTAACAAATCATCCTTAGTGTCAAGAAGTGCCAAAAGCTTTTTCCTTACTTCCTTCCTCGAGGGGGTTGCTCCATCTGTTGCTATTCTGAATTTTATCTCCCTTCTTGAAAGAAGATCATTTTTTCTATCCTCAAGTATCTCAATCTCCATACCCATATATCCACCTCCAAAGCTCATCACTTGGATTTGGCTACTCCATCATCTCCATTATCTCCTTCATCCTCGTTTTGAGAGACTCGCTTACGAAGAGAGCCACATATCCCTCCTCTGGCTGTCCATAGAGTACAAGACTCCCCTCCGGGACGAGCAACGATACTGGCAAGACAGCTAAATCCTCTTCCCCATTTATAAATATTCGTGTCTTCTTTCCCTCTCGGAGAGTACTGATGATTGTCAGGATGAGCTCACGTGTTATTGTGGCTGGAGGATTGCACACTTCAACACGCTCAAAAAGTGGATGGTTTGTTCCATCCAGTATTTCATCAGATACTTTCTTTCTTTGAGAGCGTGCATCAACAAAGCATATGTCTGGAACTATGCCTTCTTTCAGTATGTTGTAGGTTATGATGTCTCCAACGGATACCAACATCACGGGTTTGTACTTTTCAACGATGGGGCGGACTTCTCCTTTGAAAACCGGTCCCACTGGTTTTCTCAGAGTTTCTCTAAGCCAGTTTGGTAGCTTTGCTATTGTCTCACACACTTATCGCACCTTCAGAGCATATTTACCTGGTACTTTTATGCCCATCTTCTGGGCAATTTTTGAATTAGACGGATCTATGATTATTAAATATCCGCTCCAATCAGAGCTTGTTGGAGCATTACAAACCACACATACCTCTCCTTCAACAATTGCATGACATTCTTTACATGCTTTTTCTTTCATGCAACTTCCTCCTTCTTCCTCTCTTCTTCGAGCTGTTCATACTTTCCAAGACCTACCTGTCTCATTGTCAGACCTATCTTGCTCTCTCTTGGGTCTCTCTCGTTGAGAGAGAGAGCGACAACCCGCACTCTAACTTTATCACCCTCAGATATGGAGAGTTTTGTGTCCTTTGCAACAAGTCTTGCTTTCTTTGAGTCATAAGACATGAAATCACTTGTTATTTGGCTTATATGAAGCAGTCCATCCATTGGACCAATACTCACAAAGGCACCAAACTCAACAACCTCAACCACGATTCCGTCAATAACTTCCTGAAGCACTGGCTGAAATACGAGAGCTTCGAATGTGGTATCGTAATACACAGCTCCATCACCAAAAAGAATATGACCATCACCAATTTCAACTATGTCCAGTATAGACACTATCATTCCCAGATGTCTGTCTATTCTTCCCTCCAGCTTCTCCCTCAGAGCCCTTGATACAGAAATCTCTATATCCTCCCCAAGTTCTGTGGGGGGAACTCTAACTGTATCATAGAGAACACATTTTTTATACATACTAAGCCCACACACATTAAGAAGATATAAAGACTTTTTCATAGAAAGTCAAGATGGCTCAGCCCCCTCATACTTACCACATCTATCCCTTTCTTTTTAGCTTTGATTCTCAACTCTCTATCATTTGTCGCTATCGCACTTCCTAAATCCATAGCAAGTTCAATTATTAGGTTATCAATATCCTCTCCAGCCCCTTCTATCCTCTTGCACATTGACGCCAGCTCAAGACCTACCTTTGCTGCAATCCTTTCCTTCCCCTTCTTTTTCTCAACACATTTTTTCAGCTCCCTAAAAACTCCGTCTGGAACCAAAAAATCTGTGAATCCCAATCTCTCGAGTTCTCTAAAGATGTCAATGCCATGAATGTGGGGTGTCATTAAAATGCTCGTGTCAAGAATTATCTTCCCTGTCATTTTTTCTTCAGAATTCCATAACCTATTAGTCTCCATCTCGAGCCAATTCTTCTTGATATTGCAATTCTTGCCCCTTCTTCTGCACACACAGGTCTCTTCAGTTTAATGGTTGTTATGAATTTACCCTTGCTCTCCCTTGCACTGGTTACAACACCAACAGTTGTTGCGGTTCCAACGTTCAGCATGAGAGGTTCCCTCGTCGATATCGGTTCAACTTCGAACTCGTCTGCAGTCCCAACAACCCTCTCGAGAAGTGTTAGCTCCATATCGAATTCGTCCCACACTGGAGGGAGGGTATCTATCTCGCCAGCGATCTGTCCAGCAAGAGAGTCGCCCTTCGTGAGATAAGGGTCAAGTAGTGTACCAAGTGCTATAAGTCCTCCCGGAGTAGCCTCTTCAAGGCTTTCATTTCCAGCCATTATACTCGTTATTGTGGTCTTCAGAGGTTTCCATTTCGTTGTACCTTCTGCCTCTATCTTTATCCCTGGTCTTATCTCAATTTCTTGTCCAACTCTGAACTTTCCCTGAGAAAGACTTCCGCCAATCACACCGCCCATTATCTTTTCAAGTGGTGTTCCTGGCTTGTTAACATCGAAAGAGCGGGCGATGTACATCCTAGCAGGCTTTGACATATCTCTTTCTGGTTCTGGAATCTCATCAAGCAAGGTCTTTATCAAAACATCTATGTTCACCTTCTGTTGAGCAGATACCGGCACGATAGGGGCATTTTCAGCAACCGTTCCCTTAACAAATTCCTTTATCTGATGATAATGCTCAAGAAGTTGCTCTTTATCAACAATATCTATCTTGTTCTGCACTATCACTATATTTTTCACACCAACGATATTGAGAGCCATGAGGTGTTCTTTTGTCTGGTGTTGGGGGCAAGGCTCATTGGCTGCTATCACGAGAACAGCACCATCCATTATGGCGGCTCCGGATAACATCGTAGCCATCAGAGTCTCATGTCCGGGCGAATCAACAAACGAGACTTTTCTTAGAAATTCTGTTTCCACATCATGCACCGGGCACTTTTTCTCCACCATATAACACTCTGGGTCAGGGCATAGTGGGCACTTCCTAAACTCCGTATCGGCATATCCAAGCCTTATCGATATTCCTCTCTTGATTTCCTCACTGTGTCTGTCTGTCCAGACCCCTGACATCGCTGCGACTAAGGTTGTTTTCCCATGGTCAACATGCCCTACCATCCCTATGTTAAGGGTCGGCTGTCTCAATCTCACTCCACCTCTTGCATCCCTTCAAGCCTAATTCCTTTTATAGTTAATGGTTATTCTTTCATAAACCTCTCAAGCTCGTATCTCTCTCTTTTAGCTCTTAAATATGAGAGATAATGTCTGACGATAAACACGAGCATAAAAAACGATGACGCTGGAAGTAAAAACCCAATGATTTTCAAGGTTGTTTTGCTTGGTATTCTGATACTTTTTGGATTCATAACATCCCCAAGTTTATTGGTGTCTTGAAGTCCTAAAGTGTGTCCAAACTCATGTATGGCGACCATTTTGAGTACTCTTTTTCCATATAGCCACCATTTCAATCCATTACCAAAGTATTCAAGAACTATCTCCTTACGCGAAGTATCCACAATGACGTATCCACCTCTCCCACCAAATTCTCCTTTGCCATTGATGTCCTCTGCCCATCTAACAACTATATCTGCATCATTTACATTCTCAACAATATTAAAGCTAACAGAACGATGTTTTTCCCAGTACTTCATAGCATCCAGTATAACCTGTTCGTGATTTGGGTCTGAATGCTCGATGTACACATCTATCGGTGCCCCCATATTGACATCTGCAAACGAGACAACACCAGAAAGTAAAAGACAGATAACAACAATTGCCCTGCTCATCTATCCCCCCTTCTTACCAGCTCAGATAAAAACCTACTTAACTCGTTCAAGTAATGTGGCTGACTTAAACTTCCGTAAGGAAACTTCTTTCTACTCTTTATCAACCTCTTCGGGAGAATATGGACATGGATATTCGTCTGTTCTGATGCTCTTTTCATTGCTTCTCTGAATTCCCCAAGACAATAGGCAATCCTCACCCTGTAATTATTCCTTGTTTTTAGAAGATAACGTGATATTCTTTCTGTCTCAATTTCGACAAAGGTCTCTTTTATCTCTGGTATCGTACATTTTCCAAGGACGAATTTGTAATGAGAAAACGGATATTCTTCATCGAGTTCTCTCGGAACTATTCCGCACGTTCCAAATACAACAATGTGTGTATCCTCACGAGGGAGGTACTTGAATACAACACTGTCAAACAATTTATGACTCGGACTCTCATGATATGGCTTTCTCACAGAACATGGCAAGAAGACAGCATATTTCTTTACTGGTGGCTGATAACACTCAAAGATCCACTCAAGTGCCTTCATCATATCTGGATGAGTGAGAATGCCCGGTCCCTCGAGCGGTATTTCCCTACACCTTTCATCCTCTGGGATTATCATCATTCGAAGAGTTTATGTGTTGTTTGATTAAATGTTTTGGTGGAAAATGCCAAGAGATATAAGACTTGATCAGATGATGTCAAAGGCGGTTGAGTGTGCAGAACATATAAAGAAACACGAGAGAGCTCTCGTTGTCTCACACATAGATGCTGATGGGCTGACATCTGGTGCAATTGCAGTTCTTGCTCTTGAAAGGGCTGGACTCACTTGCGAGGTCATGTTTCTGAAACAACTCGACAAAGAATCGCTTGAAAGGATAACTGACTCAGGATACGAGCTTGTTGTTTTTACAGACCTCGGAAGTGGACTCATTGACACGATTGAATCACTTGATATAAACGCTGTGGTCGTTGACCACCACATACCCTCTCAATCGAACTATGTGTATCATTTAAACCCTTGTTTGTTTGGTGTAGAGGGGTCATACGAGGCAAGTGGTAGCACAATGACATACATTCTTGCAAGAGCCCTTCAAGGTGATTTGAATGTGGATTTGTCTCCACTTGCGGTAGTAGGTGCAGTTGGAGACCTTCAGCAGATTAAGAAGGGAAAATTAACCGGACTGAACAGAATCGTTCTTGAACAAGGTAAAAGAAAAGGATATATCTCTTACATAAATGACCTAAAATTATTTGGAAAACAAACAAAACCAGTATTCAAACTCCTTCAGTATTCTGTAGACCCAGTTCTTCCCGGTCTCACAGGAAGAGAGGATGCATGTATATCGTTCCTGAAAGAATGTGGAATCGAGTTGAAAGGTGAAAGATGGAAGAGGTGGATAGACCTCACCCAAAATGAGAAAAGAAAAGTTGTATCTTCTCTCATAAAGCACTGTATTGCCCACGGACTCTCTCCCGATGTTGCTCAACAGCTTGTCGGTGAGGTGTATATCCTTGAGAGGGAGAGGGAGGGGACTGAGCTAAGGGATGCATCTGAGTACTCAACACTTCTCAATGCAACCGCTCGATACGATGAGGCTGAGGTGGGGTTGGCAGTGTGTCTTGGGGATAGAGAAAGAGCACTGTCTAGAGCAAGGACATTGTTGGGGGAGCATAGAAAGAATCTGGTGGATGGAATCTCCTTTGTGATGGAGAATGGAGTGATAAAAAGGGAATCCTATGTGTATTTCGATGCAGGGTCAAGAATAAAGGACACGATTGTGGGGATTGTGGCAGGAATGAGTATGAGCATGATTGGAAGGGAGGTTCCTATCATTGCCATTGCAGAAACTGACGATGGAAAACTCAAGATTTCCGCACGCACAACACAATCTAAAGCACGCAAAGGAATAAATCTTGCAGAGGCTCTCTCAATGGCAGCCTCCATCGTTGGTGGTGTGGGTGGGGGGCATCCAGTTGCCGCTGGTGCAACAATTCCCCGCACAAAAAAGGATGAATTCTTGAATGCACTTGAAAAGATTCTGTGTGACCAGCTCGGGAATTAACAATTTTCAGATTTCCACTTCTCGTATCCACATTCAGGACATCCCAAATCCCATGGTTTTCTGCCCTTTGTATAGATTCGTAGATGATGAATTCCGTGTTTTTCACATACCTTGTCAAGCACGTATATCCTTCCACTTCGTGGAAGAGGTAGAGAAAACGTGCATTCCGGGTATCCCGTACATCCGATAAAGCGTCCTCCCTTCTTCGACTTCCTTATAACTAGCTTTGAGCCACACTCTCTGCATATTCCAACTACTGAATCCTCCATCACACCATTTCTCAGATGTTCTGATATTCCTTCTCTCTCCATCGAGAGCGTTTTGAGGACTTCGGAAAGCATACCTCTCGATTCATCCAAAACCTCATCCGGAATCGCATCTCCTCTTGAAATCTTTTCCATGTCTTCCTCAAGTCTTCTTGTCATATCTGGCTTTGTTATAGATGGGGCATACTTTTCAAGTGTCTCAATTACAGAAAACGATAGTTTTGTTGGCTTTATAGGATTTCCATGAACATAAGCTCTCTCATACAATTTCCCTATTATCTCATGTCTCGTTGATTTTGTTCCTATCCCGAGCTTCTCCATGAGTTTTATGAGAGAACCTTGAGTGAATCTTGGTGGGGGCTTTGTTTCTCCCTCTACAATTTTTGAAGAGAGTATCGTGAACTCGTCTCCAACACCCATATTCGGCAATGGATTTTCTGATATCTTGGAATACGTATAAACAGCTCTCCACCCTATGTCTATGAGAGTTGTGCCATATGCCTTTAAAACCTCTCCACCGCTTTCAAAGATGGCTTGCTTACACTCAACCACGCAAGGGGGATACAAAGTTGCGAGGAATCTCCTAACAACTAGTTCATATATCTTCCACTCCTTCCCAGAAAGTTCCTCTCGCGAAGCTGGTGATGATGGGTATATGGGGGGGTGGTCTGTTGTTTCCTTCTTTCCTCTTGTTGGCTTTAATGTGTCTCCTAAAAGTTGTTTTACATACTCTCTAAATTCTGTTTTTGATAAAAATTTTAAAACGCTTTTGAGATTGAGTGAGGCGGGATAAACTGTATTGTCTGTCCTTGGATAGGATATGTACCCATTCGTGTAGAGATTCTCTGCTATGCTCATGGCACTCGACGCACTAAAGCCTATGGATGTTGCTGCCCTAAGGAATTCAGTTGTGTTGAATGGAATTGGCGGTCTTTCTTTCTTTACAATGCTCTTCAAGTCGAGCAATTTAGCTACACTATCGAGGGAATTCAGAATCTTCTGGGCTTCTTCATAAGTCTCAAACCTACCGTGTTCATGGCGTGCAACAACTCCATTTTCAAGCTCCACTTCAACCTCAAAATACTTTTTTGGTTTGAAGCTCTGTATCTCTTTCTCTCTCCCAACAAGAAGGGCGAGCGTTGGAGACTGCACTCTTCCAACAGATAAAAAACTCTTACCTACTCTCCCGGCACTCAGAGACAGAAAGCGTGTGAGAGTTGCGCCCCATGTTAAATCCACAATC